>DATMSC010000593.1:0-2309 GCA_035565595.1 Longimicrobiales bacterium
GCCCGTGCGACACCGTAAACGGTCCGTCCACGACTTCCCACGACGACATGTCGAAGACGTACCCACGCGGCGTCAGGTTGTCGAGGCCGAAATCGACGTAATAGAAGTACGGGTTCCGGACGCGTTCGGGATGGCTGTCGACGAAGTCGTAGTACGCATGAAGCGCCGTCCGCAGCGCTTCGGGGTGACTCTGCGCGACGATGTGGGGAGCGAGAGCGGACAGCGCGGACTCGACCTTCCACGCCAGCGACGCCGTGTCGGGCATGGACGAGGCGGTCGTTCCCTCGCTGGAATCGTGTGACTCGGCCGGCGAGGCTGCGGGACCGCTGACTGCGCCCGTCACGGCGGGGCCAACCAGACCGTCGCCGAACGGCAACGCTTCGCTGAGGGGCACCGAGCCCGCCAGCATTGCGGGGAGAAACGCCACGAACCCGAGCAGCACGATTTCTGACCGCATGCGAACTACGACCACTCCGGGTGGGCCCCGCGGCGAAACCGCCGCGGCACGACGCAGAAGAAACGATCCAACAAGCAGTTACGGCTAGCCGCCAACGTAATCCCACCGGGATCGTTCGGTCAACCCCGGAGTTTCCCCGGTACCCCTGGCGGCGCATTCGGTTCGGCATTCCGTGCTACGGGAGAAGAGCGCACGCGCTTGACCCGGTCCTGGCCCGCAATTACGTTCGGGATATCATCGACACTCGATCCGGCTCGCTCGGCCGGAGCCACCTGACGTGGCACAGCCTCTCGGTCATCCGCATGCCTCACCTTCGCGAGGCTTCCCCATGGCAGGCCGAACTTCGCTGCAGCTCTTCGCGCTCCTCACCGTCGTCCTCCTCGCGGCTTGCCGGGAGGACCCGCTGCGACCCGGCTCGGAGGCGCAGGCACGGATCCAGGCGGCAGTCGACTTCGTGTACGACACCAGGGTCCTGCACCACATCGACATCGTCATCGACCCGCAATACGTCCCCGCCGTCGAGCAGCGCACGGAATACCGCGTTCCCGCTACCTTCACCTTCGACGGCGTGACACTCACCAACGTCGGCGTGCGCCAGTCCGGCGGCATCGCGCACCCGTACCGCCGGATCGACGACAAGCCGAGCCTGAGCATCAAGTTCGACGAATTCGTGCGCGGGCAGGAGCTGTACGGGCTCGAGAAGATGATCCTCAAGAACGAGCGTCAGGATCTCAGCCTCATCAACGAGCATATGACGTACGAGGTGTTCCGGCGGGCCGGGATCGCCGCTCCCATGACCGCACACGCGGTGGTCACCATCAACGGCCACCTGAACGGCATCTACCTGATGCGGGAACCGATCAACAAGGACTTCCTGCGCAGGAACTTCGGCGCCGAATACGCGGACGGGAACCTGTACGAGGTCGAGCTGGGGCCCGGTCGCAACTTCATCGAGAACCCGTACGAGATCGATCTCAAGAATCAGGAGGAGGACGGGCGCAGGCGCGACGACATCATCGCCGTTGCCAACGCGGTGCTTTCGTCGACGCCCCAGACGTTCATGTCCACCGTCGGCGCGCTGGTCGATCTCGACCGGTACCTGACCTACTACGCCGTGGAAGCCGCTACCAGCTACTACGACGGCTTCTCCATTCACAGCAACAACACGTACCTGTACTTCCACCCGAAGGACGGGCGGATGCTCATGATCCCGTGGGGTGCGGACGAGACGTTCTGGGCCGGCACCAATCCCATTACCCGGATGCAAACGCCTCTCCTCGAACCCAGGTCGCCCGCCATCTTCAGCCAGCGGTTCCGGCAGGTCCCCGGTTTCGAGGAGGCGTTCCTCGCCGAGCTGGCGCGCGTCGGTTCACCTCCCATCTGGGACGTGGACGCGCTCCTCGCCCGGGTCCAGCAGGTCGCGGATGTTCTGGCGACTGCCGAGCGAACCGGCAGGACCGCCAATGACATCGCGCGCTTCGAGATGTACCGCCCGTTCATCGAGGACTACATTCGGGCCGGCGGGCTCACGAACGGCGCCGAAAACCTCCCCACTCCGCTCGAGGCGCCGTGTAACGCGAACACCTGCTGAGAAGGCATAGGGCTCTCGCCAACGTCCCCGTAAAAAGGGCGGGGATCCCCGCGGGGCCGCGACGCCGTCATAATTGCCCGTCATCCCCGCGAGAGCGCGACACCGTCATAATTGCCCGTCATCCCCGCGAAAGCGGGGATCCCTGCGAGGGCGCAACGCTTTTCCCACGCGGCTACGCAGGACATCGGGGTTCCCGCGTTCGCGGGAACGACGGATCAGGAGTACGTCATCCCGCAACAGCGGGGATCCCTGCGAGGGCGC
>DATMSC010000594.1:0-2127 GCA_035565595.1 Longimicrobiales bacterium
CCCAGTGGATCCCGGGTCAAGCCCGGGATGACGATATGGTGGACCTCCGCGCAACTTTGCGCAGTGCTCCGCTTCCTCCGCGGCAAACCTGCGACGAACCCGTTTCATGCACCGTGGGTCGGCGCAGGGCCGGTGGCTGTGTCCGTGGTGAGCGCCGAGCTCACTCGCCGGCGGCCAACAGCGCGACTGGCAGGTGTTCGAGTGCGCGGGCAAGGGGGAGCAACGGCTGACGGTGTCGACGGACGGCGTTCACGGCGGCACCGGTGACGACATCGCGCCATGTGCGTGGTGCGTCTACCGGCAGCCGTAAATGGGTGCGGCCCCACGCGGAGCCAATGGCGAACCTGCCGGGCGGCACGACGCGAGTCAGGAGGCGAGGCGCGACGGCGATGGCCCATTCGCCGGCGTGGTGGCGCGCGAACGCGCAGACGTTCTCGCGCCACCTGCCCCGCGTCTCGAGCGGGAGATACTCGCCATCGCCGAACAGGCTTGGCTTCGCTCGACGGAAGCGGAGCAGCCGAGCGGCGAGGTACAGGTGGATGCGTCCGTCGCGCCAGTTCTCGAGGAGGGACCTGGCGAGTGCGACGCCATCGTCATCGGTACGTGCGTCGAGCGCCTCGAGCGCGGCGATGCGTCTGTCGAAGTCTACCGGCCGGCGGTTGTCGGGGTCGACGAGTATGAAGCTCCAGAGTTCCGTACCCTGGTATATGTCCGGCACGCCGGGGGCCGCCGCCTTGATGAGCGTCTGAGACAACGCGTTCTGTGCGCCATACGGCGCGATTCGCTGGAGGAACGCGGTGAACCGTTCGAGGAATCGGTTCTGCGATTCGGCCTCGAGGATCCGGCGAAGAAAGGTGAGCAGCGCGTCCTCGTACGCGGAGTCGGGCGCGATCCAGCCGGTGTGCACCTTGGCCTCGCGGGCCGCCTTGATGACGAAACCCTCGAGTCGCGGCAGCAGCTCGGGCAACTCGGCGGCGTCGAGTGGCCAGACACCCAGGAGAGTCTGGTATAGCAGCAGCTCCTCGTTCGCGTCCGGGACGGGCCGCCCATCGATGGTCGGCTTGAGCGCCGCGTTTCGCCTCACCCAGTCGCGGAGCTGACGCTGCCAGGTGCCGGGTATCTCGGAAAGCACGTTGATGCGCGCGCGCACGGCCTCGGCGCGTTTTGTATCGTGCGTGGTCGTGGCGCTGAGCGATGCCGGCCATCCGGTCAGGCGCCCCGCCATGCGACGGTGGAACTCGGCGACGGAGACGGTGCCGGCGCCCGGGTCGCCACCCACCTCGTTCAGTGAGGTGAGCGGATTGTACCGGTAGAGCACCGTGTCCTCGATGCCTTTTGCCGTGACGGGACCGGTGAACTGCTGCCACCGCTGGACGAAGGCGAGCCACGCGCGCCGTCGCCCTGGCGGCGCGTTCGGCGACAGCTCCAGCAGCAGCACGCGTTCGAGGAAATCGAGCGCGGCCGGATCGATCGTGGGGCATTGCCGTCGTGCCACCGCGATCGCCTCCCTGATGCGGGCCCTGTCCGCGTCCGTGACGGTGCCGGAGCGGATGTACGTGCGGTAGACCGCGAGCCCAGCGGAAACGGCCGCGATCGCCGCCGCCAACTCCTGGCCGGGGATGTCCCGGCCGTGCCGGTCCTGCCGCGCCAGTCGGATGAGGCGCCATTCCAGACTGCGTACGTCGCCCGCGAACAGCTCGCGAATTACTTTCCGCTTCGCGGCGAAGCGCAGCGCATCGAATGACCGGGTCTCCCCGGTGAAGCGAGCGTAGTCCCGCCGGATCCGCGCCAGGCCTTCCGCGTGGACGAACAAGCCGTTGAGCGCGTTCACGAAATCGTAGCCCGTGGTGCCGTGCACCGGCCATTCCCGGGGCAGCGACTCGTCCGGTGCCAGGATCTTTTCCACGACGAGATAGCACGGCGGCGGCTCGTCGCGGCGAGCCCCGAGCCGCTCGATCAGCTTGCGGAGATACGCTTCCGGGTCGTACAGCCCGTCCACGTGGTCGATCCGGAGCCCGGTGATGCGCCGTTCGCGCACCAGCCGCAGGATCAAGGCGTGCATGGCGTCGAAGACGGCCGGGTCCTCCGCGCGCACGCTGATGAGATCGCCGATGTCGAAGAACCGGC
>DATMSC010000595.1:0-3034 GCA_035565595.1 Longimicrobiales bacterium
ATGGGCGCCAGGAGCGCCCTCGCGTCGCGGAGCAGCGGCACCTTCAGGCTCCGCCCGATCAGCCCGAGATAACGCACGTGCGGTAGCGTCAATCGCGGCAGCACCTCCGATTCCCCGAACTTCCGGTCCACGTCATGGACCTCGCCAGCGACACGAATTTCCACGCCGGCTTCACCGGCCGCGTCGATCGCCGTGTGCGGACCCTTCACCCTTGCGAAGCGACCGACGAACGCCACGTACTCCTGCGGTGTGGGAGTCCACTCGTACACGTCCGGATTCAGGCCGTGGTGCACGACGCGCGCCCGCTCGAGCGGTACCTCCCGGCGGAGCTGATCGGCCGAAATGGCGATATAGAACGGGTCACGGAAATACCGATAGAACGCCGAGAGGCGCTCGTCGCGCTCGTGGTGCAGCGTGTATACGAGCGGGACTCCCGGAAGCAGGCGTGACAGCGCCAGCGCGACGGTCGAATGCGCATGGATCACGTCGCAACTCCCATTCACCACCTTCTGCATCGCCCAGGACACGTGGTTCAGGTCGGTCAACATCTCCGGGGGCCACTGCGCCTGCGGGTACAGCGACCACAGCTCGGCACTGCTCTCCGAATCGCCTGTGGCGTAGAGCGCAACCTCGTGGCCTCGCTCGATCAGCCCTTCTACCAGCTCGTGGACCACCAGCTCGGTTCCACCATAGTCGCGCGGCGGGACGGGCAGGAATGGCGTTGAGATCATCGCGACACGCATGACCGTACCTCCGTCTCCATGAAGCGCCTGAATCGACGGACGGGCGGCTGGGGTGCCGGCGCACTGCGGTGGGGAAGCGCGGCACCCTCCAGCCTCGGGACCGAAATTCAGCACGTACGGCGTCAGAGCGAGGCCCGCACCCTTCCCAAGCGCGACCGCGCTACGGCCCATGCCGACGACTCTCGTGCGGGCGGATCGTGCGAATGGCCGGAGCACGACCGGCGCGAAAACCTCGCCGCTCTCGCCTGGGCGCTACCGGGTATTGTGTCGGCCGGAGGGATCATGGCAACGCGTGTGCCATGGCGGCCGGTGATGGTCGATTACGGCTATGGCGTGGAAATCGAGTCGCCGGATTGCACGGGAGCCGCTGGTGCGGGCGACTCGCCATCGTTGGCCGTGTCCACGGCGTCCGGGATGGATGTCTGCGGTGTCGGGCCCGGAGCCGCCGGTGGCGCTGCCTCTGCCGGCGTGGGCGTCGGTGACGAGACCGGACCGGCGGCGTCCTGCTGGCTGGCAGCCGCCGGCTGGCTGCACCGGCTAGTGAAGACGTTGCCCCAACGGCCATTTGCCGGGCCGACCGCCTCGTACCACGAACCGGTGGTCCCGTAGACTTCGAGGATCAGCCCGGCCTGCCCGTCGCGGTTCCAGTCGAAAAAATCCACCACGCGGGGCGCCGACTTCCCTGCCGAGGGGTAGTCGGCGAAACGGACGTAAACGGTGTCGTACCCGGTGCCAGAGGGGAGCGCCACGAAGAAGGTGGACTGACCCTGGTCGTCCAGGCCGATGCCGAGACTGTCGCCGACCAGGAAAGTTGCGGCGATGCCAGGTTGCCCACCGGGCTCCGTCGGGAAGGGGTGGATCTGCGCGGTCGCCCGCTGCCAGTCGTTGGGGAGCATCGCGCCACGGGCGCGGATGATCTGCTCGGCGAGGATCGGGGCCATGATGCGCGCACGCTGGTCCGGCGCGAGCGGGATGGGTGGCTCGTATCCGGCTGGTGGCGCGTGGACCCGCGCCATCGCGAGGAACTCCGGGTACGCGGCCGCCGCGGCGGTCAGCTCGAGGACGCCACTCGCTACCGGTATCGGCGCGCAGTCCGCAGCGGCCGGCAATCCGGCCGACTGGACCACGAAGGTGCCCGCCCGGGCACCGTTGCGGTAGAGCGTGAACTCGCTCCCTTCCCGCAGATGTTCGGCGATGAAGCGTTCGCCGAACTCGGCCCAGTCACTCGCCGCGCGGATCGGACGGAGCGAATCACCGGCGATCTCGGCAATGGGCACGAGCGCTGCCGACCCGCCCTGGACCCGCACGTGATACAGGACGGGCCCCTCCGGGAGCCGCTCGACGCCGGTACGCTCCTCGATCGGGCCATCGTCCGAAACGTGAGGCGGCGGCGGGACGATCACGAGATCCGCACCGCCCCACTGTACGTTGTCGCACGCGGTCAGCCCGATTACAATCAGGAGCCTTGCGGCTCGAACCCGCATCGCCCTGCCGAAGACAGATCTCGCTGGGTGGCTCCGCACGCGCAACTCCAATTGGCACAATGGATCTTCGCGCGTAAACTAGGGTGCCGCGGAGGCGGACGCAATGCGACGGATGCACGCTTCCGTGTCGTCCGCGGAGCCCGGCGGACTCGCCTGGCGCAAGCCGCGTACCGACGCGAAAGGGAGGGGCTGACGGATGATGGATGCGGCGGAGTTCCGCCGGATCATGGGGCATTTCGCCGCGGGTGTGGCGATCGTGTCGACCCGCGATCCGGCCACGGATGTGCCGCGCGGCCTGACCGCCAGTGCGGTGGCGTCAGTCTCGCTCGACCCGCTGCTCGTGCTCGCCTGTGTCGAACACGGCGCCGATTCCCACGACTGCATCGAGGCCTACGGCAGCTTTGCCGTCAACGTGCTCGCCGCCGGTCAGGAGGCGCTGGCCCGGCGATTCGCCGAGTCGCCAGCGGAGCACAAGTTCGAGGGCGTCGCACACCGCACCGAGAGCACGGGGGCGCCTGTCCTCGAAGGTGCGCTGGCGTGGGTCGACTGTCGCGTGTGGGCGGCGTATCCCGGCGGTGATCACACCATATTCGTCGGCGAGGTCGAGGCCGGCGGCGCTCGCGACGACGAGCCGCTCATCTACTTCCGCGGCGGCTACGGTCGCCTGAGCTCCTGAACACCGTGGCCGGCCGCGGAGCGGGATCGTTTTCGGCTGTGCTCGTAGGCGCGGCGTCGGGGTCGGCGGCCGTGGCCGGCGGCGCATTGCTGCTCCACCCCGGCGCCGGCGCGCTGGCTTCCGCGGGATTC
>DATMSC010000596.1:0-3994 GCA_035565595.1 Longimicrobiales bacterium
CTCGCCCCCAGCGTGTCGCCGGTCAGGCCAGACAGGTCGAAGCGATCGGCGAGCCCTGCCATCCCGACCTGGAGTATGTCGATCCCCACGAAGATCAGGCCGAACCCGGCGAGCGCGAAGCCCGCAGCCGCGATCGAGTCCCGACCCAGAAGGCGGAGCACCGCACCGATAGCCACTGCCGGCATTGCAGCAACGGCAATGCTGAAATGGAGCCCCAGCATGGACACCATCCAGCCGGTGCTCGTCGTCCCCAGGTTCGCGCCGAAGATTACGCCGATCGACTGAGGAAAAGTGATGAGCCCGGCGCTGACGAAGCCGATCGTCGTGAGCGTGGTGGCGGTGGAAGATTGGACCAGGAGCGTCGCCGTTGCGCCCGACAGCATGGCCGACCACGGCCCGCTGACGAAACGAGAGAGGATCATGCGGAGGGCGTCGCCGGCCAGCGCCTTCAGGGCATCGGTCAGGATGACCATGCCCAGGAGGAAGATGCCCACGCCGCCGAGGATCGAGGCGGTCAAGGTCGCGTCGCGATGCGCGGGTGAATCATGCGTGTAGAGTAATGCAGCGGCGCGAGTTGCGCCAACCGGGGGGATAGAGATCGGCGTTCACTGCTCGGTGTTCAGTTGGTGGTGGTCGGAGCCTAACCGGGAAGAGAGGGTGCGGCGTGGCTCGGGAGCGACCGCCGGGGATCCTACCCTGCCGGTCGGCGAGACTGGCCGGCCGCCTCGCCGCTACGCGACGGGCGCAGGCGCCACGCCAGGACCGCCGAGGGCGCTGCTCCCGGCGGCACCACCCGCCGCCGCCAACCGCCGCCGCTCGGCACGCCTCTCGAAGAGGAGGTAGAGCGCCGGCGTGACGGTCAATGTGAAGAGGGTCGAGCTGATGAGCCCGCCCATGAGCGTGTATGCCAGCGCATTCCAGATGTTGAAATCGACGTTTTCGCTGAACAGTACCAACGGCAGGAGGCCGATCACTGTCGTCGCGCTCGTCATGAGGATCGGCCGCACCCGGTCCAGCGTTCCCTGGACCAGGGCCTCATTCATTGGCACGCCTTCGACCCGACGGAGGTAGTTGAAGCGCGCGACCAGCAGGATCGCGTTGTTCACCACGATCCCGCCCATCATGATCACGCCGATGTAGGCCTCCCGGTTGAACTGGGCGCCGAGATAGAAGAAGAGGAGGAACACGCCGACGAGCGCCATGGGCACCGCCAGCAGCACGCAGAGCGGCTGCCTTATCGACTCGAAGAACGCGGCGGTCACCATGAAGATCAGGACGATCGAAAAGGCTAGAACGCCCCAGATCTGGCGCTGCTCTTCACGAGATATCGTGAGCGACTGCTGCGCTTCGATGCGGTACCCTGGTGGGAGCGCCGTCGCATTGAGCACCACGTCACGTACGGCGTTTCCGAGTTGCGGAGGTCCCCTGAATTCGTAGGCGATGGTCCGTTCGTACTGCTGGTTCTCCCGCCGGATGTTGGAGAGGACCCGGCGCTCCTCGAGTGTGGCGACGTCTCCCAGCCGGACGGCGCCGCCGTTCGCCAGGGGCACCATGACGTCTTCGAGCTCGGAGACGTCCAGTTCGCGGCTGCCGGCGAATGTCACGCGGAGGCTCAGTTCCTCGCCGCCGATGCGAACCGTGGCAGTGCCCGGCGTTTCGCGGATTGCCGCGGATATCCGGCTGACCAGATCCTGGGCGCTGATCTCGTAGAGCGCGAGCCTGTCCCGGTCGAGTACCACGGCGATGTACGTGGTTCGGTCGCTGGAATACGAGCCCGTTGTGTTGGTGTCCACGTCACGGACGCGCGTGAACTGCGCGAGCCGCGAGCCTATGTCCTCGGCGATTTCGCGCACCTTCTCGTAGTTGTACCCGAATACGCGAATCCTGTAGTTCGGCGATCCGCCGCTGCCGCCATAGTAGAGGTGCGCCGGGCCGGTGACGCGAACGTCCGTGCCGCCGAACTGGAGGCTGAACGCATAGAGCTGTTCGTGCGTCACCACCGGGATCATGGTCGAGGCGATCTCGGGCGGGAAGGTGATGTTTATGCTGGCGTTCGTCGCGCTGACCGATGAGACGTAGTCCTCGATTTCCGGCATCTGCGCCAGGCGCTCCTCGAAGTAGCGGACCAGCTCGTCGGTGTCTTCGAGGTACGTGCCGCTGGGCTGGCGGATGGCGATGTCGATGGTCGACCGCTCCGCACCGAACTGTGACCAGATGGTGTTCCGGGTGACGTAGTTGTCGAACAGGTAATACGATCCGGCCAGAATGGCCGCAGCCACGACGACGGTGACCCAGGGGAAGCGGAGCGTGACGCCAATGAGACCCGCGTAGAAGCGGATGTACAATGGCTGTTTCGTCCCCGATGCGTAGGGTGCATGGGCAGCGCGCGCCGCTGGCGGTGCGGTCCGCCTGGCGTCGGCGGTGCCCCCCCCAATGTTCGCAAACGAGTCGCCAACGCTGACCGCGGGCACGAGGGCTGACTCCCCGCTTCCACCGCTCTCCTCCCCTTTCAGCGGTCGTCTCAACATGCGCGCCGCTACAGCCGGGATGAAGGTGAAGGCGACGAACAGACTGGCGAGGAGGCTGAACCCGACGACGAAAGCCAGGGGGATGTAGTAGAGCGCCAGATTGCCCTGCATGTAGACGAACGGCACAAGCACGACGACTGTCGTGAGTGTCGCCGCCAGGATCGGCAGGACGACTTCGCGCGTCCCGTGCTCGGCCGCGTATTCGGCCGGCTCACCGAGGCGGCGCCGCCGGTATACGTTCTCCAGCACGACGATGGCGTTGTCCACGACCATCCCGAAGCCCATCGCGATCCCCATGATCGTCAGTGCGTTCAGGGAGATCCCGGCCCAGTACACCAGGTTCAGGGTGAGCAGGACCGAAAACGCGATAGTCGAGAAGATGATGGCCGTGGAGCGGATCGAGCGGACGAAGACAAGGAGGACGAGGGCGATCACGACGGCGGAACCGATGGCGCGGCGGCGCAGGTCGCCGAGTTGTTCGCGGACATGGACGCTCTCATCGCTCCTCATGATCAGCCTGGTCCCCGGGGGGAGCAGAGGCTCCAGCTCGGCGATACGGGCCTTCACCGCATCCGACACGGCGAGGAGGTTGGTTCCCGGCGCGCGACTCACCGTCATGTTCACAGCCGGGTTGCCGTTGATGCGATAATGACTCGTCGGGTCGGCGTACGTGTCGTGAATCGTCGACACCACGTCCCGCACCCGTATGAGGTTGTTCCCCACGAGGACCAGCGCGTCGAAGATCTCCTCGATGTTGGTCGGCCTGTCGCGGACGGTCAGCGGGAGCTGGAGCCCGCGCTGGGTCACGGTACCGAGCTGCTGGACCAGCTGGAGGCCGTTGATGGCTGAAGCTACCTGCTGGGGTGTGACGCCGAGCGAGTTGGCCCGATTCTCGTCGATGACGATTTCGAGGACCCGGCGCCGGCCGCCGGTCACACTTACCGCTGACACCCCCAGGATCTTCCGGATCTCGGTAGCAACGACGTCCTCGACCCGCTCGTACAGGTGATCGAGGGTGTACGGCCCGGTCACGTCGTAGCTGAGGAACGGTCGCCGCTGCACGGCGATCGCCCGCGCCTCGGGCTGGGTTATGTTGAAGCTGACGTTGTTCGGCAGATCCCGGCGGAGGGCGGCGAGGCGCTCGGACAGCGCGAGCCTCACCAGGTTCATGTCCGTCCCGCGGACGAACGTGACGCTGAGCGTGGCTGCGTCCTCGTCCGACTGGGACGTCACGTTCTGCACGCCCTTGAGCTGCTGGACGAGCCCTTCGAGCGGTGAGGTGAGAAACGCCTCCACGACCTCAGAGGAGCCGGCGCCCGGCCAGTGCGCGCTGATACCCAATTGGGGGAGCGTCGTGTCCGGCAGGAATTCGACCGGGATGTTGTTCCAGGCGGCGACGCCCAGGACGGCCACGCATACATATACCATCGTGGTCGCGACCGGGCGTCGAATCGCCGCGCGGATCA
>DATMSC010000597.1:0-5459 GCA_035565595.1 Longimicrobiales bacterium
CACCCACGACGCGTTCCCCGAGAGACTCAAATCGAGGCCGCGCGTGATGCGGAAGCTGAGATTGCCGTTCAGCCCCACCGAATACAGTCCACCCTGGTGGAGATACTGTGAATAGGTCACGCTGCCACCGGCGTTCCCCCACTGCTCGCGCGACTGATACCGCACCGTGACCCCATGGACTGGAACGGTCTGCTCCGTGACGTTGAATATCGTCGTGTCCATGTAGTTCGAATGCTGCATCTCGAGGGCGTACAGCACGGTGAGCTGGCGGCGGCTCGCCTGCATGTACGGATAGTAGTTGTACTCGATCGCCGGTCCGCCCTGGATGCGAGCGTGACGGTTCTGGTTCACGGAGTTCCCGGCTTCGAACTGGAAACCCAACGAGAGATGGTCCGACACGCTCCTGACGATGAGACCGTCGATGGACCAGTCGTCACGGTCATCGCGGATCTCCCGGCCATTCGAGAGTTGCCGCTTGTTGCGCTGCAGCCCCAGCTCCGCACCGAAGGAAAGCTTCCAGTCCTCCGTTACGCGGTCGGCGCTGAAGCTGGGATCGAAGCGCGTGTTCTGTGATGTCTCACGGATGTTGAAATTTCCCGAAATGCCGACCTGGAACGTCCAGTAGTTCCAGGGATCCCGCTGTTGGGCCGGGGCCGGTGCCGCCGCGGGCGCCTCGGCGTCCGCGCTGTCCGCCAGAGCCACCGCGACCGGGCCCGAATACGCCAGCGTGAAGCTGTTGCCGAGGCCGGTCTGGATCGCGTAGCGCAGGAGTCCGAGCCGGAGCGTCTGGGTCATGCCGTCCCGCGTTTCGGCCTGGACGTCCGTACCGCTCGCGGTATACGTCAGCCGATCCGTCAGCGACTCCATCGCGCCGAGGCCAATGAAGTCAAAGACGTAGCGACGGCCGCCACCACCGACCGGCTCGCTGGTCGCGATGACATGGACGTCGGCGTCCGCGCGATCCTGCGCCCAGTTCACGAACGTGATTTCCGTACGGAAATGGTTGCGGTCGCACTGGGTGCCCTGGCAATCGAGGAAGACCCGGGGCGGCGCGGCGACGGGGGCGCCAGCACTGGCACCCGGTGAATAAAACTGCGCGCGTGCCTCCCCGCTCCCTATCGTGCCGATGGCTGCTCCGACAAGGGCGGTCGTGACGAGCATGCGGCGGTGTTTCGCCGATGTATTCCTGCTTCGTTCGCTGGTCGACATCCTGCAATCCATGGAATGGAAGTGGTCCAATCAGCCTCACCGGATTAGACGCGCATCACTCGAATTTCGCTGCAACGAATGCCAGCGTGCCCGGCGAGCGCCGCGGGACGCGGAGGGAGCGCGTGGACGCGGCATACGGGAGAGTCGAAACGGCGGCTGCCGCGCGCGCGGTGAGGCGCGGGCCGCGGCGAGCGGCGGTCAGCGCTTGGCGAATGCGCGCCCCGGTTGTGGTGCGAGTGCGACAAAGCCTCGCTACTTCGCCCCACCCGCCTCGTTCCCATGGCCGGGTGCTTCAGGTGAGCCTGGCTAGCGTCTGGCTCCCTGTCGGCTACGTCCCGGGCGCCGTAAAGCGCGGGCGGGACTACAGCAAGCGCCATCCGCAGGCGAACATCCCCCATGTTCCGGAATCTCCTCGACAACCCTCCGATGATGTACCAGGTCGGCGGCCGACACGCGTGCCCTGCGCCGGTATGGGCGTTGCTGCCGGGGTCGGAGCCACCACCCGGATTCACTGGCCTCAATGTCCGCACGTTCCGGGTTCCTCTCTCCCCGACCATGGAGCGATTGTCGGCGCATGAAGGTGCTGGGACTGGGGACGGGCGGTGACAGCGGTGCCGCGATCGTCGAGGATGGCCGGATCCTGGCCGCCGTCAACGAGGAGAGGATCAGCCGCCTCAAGCTGGTGACCGGTTTCCCCCGCGGCTCGATCCGCGAAGTCCTGCGCCTGTCGGCAACCGAAATCGGAGAGCTCTCGGCCGTGATCATTGGCTCCCGCTGGGAGTTCTTCGTCGACCCGCTGGAACCCTTCGATGGCTGGTTCGAAAAACACGGTCACGGCGGATTCGGTGAGCGGATCAAGGGAGCCGCCGGCTCGTTCTCCCGCTACCGGGATCGGTTGCCGATCCTCGAGCCGATGTATTACGCCGCGCTCGCACCGTCGTACGCGTGGTCACGCCATCGGACGCGCCGGGTGCTACGTCGTGAGTTCGGCGTCCGATGCCCCATCGTATTCGTCGACCACCATTTCGCACACGTAGTCTCGGCGTGCTGCACGAGCGGTTTCGGTGACGCGCTGGTGGTATCCCTCGACGGCGGTGGTGACGGCCGCAGCTCGCTCGTCTACGCGGTCCGCTCCGGCCGCTGGGAGTACGTCCACGAGACGTCCGCCTTCAATTCGCTGGGCAACTATTACGCGTACATCACACACATCTGCGGCTTCAAGGCGCAGAAGCACGAAGGGAAGGTCACGGGGCTGGCGGCGCACGGCGAGCCCAGATACCTGGAGCTACTGAGATCGTTCATTGACGAGGAGAACGGAAGGCTGCTGAACCGTGGCGGAGTCGTATTCACGGCCGCGATCCGGGAGCTTCGGCGCCGCCTCCCCGCCGGATGGAAACGGGAGGACCTCGCCGCCAGCATCCAGGCCCATTGCGAGGATCTGGTCCGCCGCTATGTAGCACACTGGGCTCGACGGACCGGGCTCCGCGACGTCGCCCTTGCCGGCGGCGTCTTCGCCAACGTGCGCGTCAATCAGGAGGTACATCGGCTACCGGAGATCGACCGTATCCACGTGCATCCGCACATGGGAGACGGTGGCCTCCCCGTCGGTGCGGCGCTCGCCGCCTGCGTGCCGGGCGTTCTCCCGATGTCAATGCCGCGCAAGCGTGCGCCTCTCGATCATGTGTATCTCGGTACACCAGTGGACGACACCGAAGCCGCGCGCGCGCTCGAGGCGGCCGGGCTCACCCCGGAGCCGGTCAGGGGCCCGGTCGAGGAGCGGATCGCGGAGCTCCTGGCGGAGGGATTCGTCGTGGCCCGTGCCTGGGGGCGGATGGAGTATGGCCCGCGTGCGCTGGGGCACAGGTCGATCCTGTACCAGCCGGGCGACCCGTCGGTGAACGACTGGCTGAATCGCAACCTCCGGCGCACGGAGTTCATGCCGTTCGCGCCTTCGGTGCTGTACGAGTGGCGGGACGCCTGCTTCCGGGATGTCGCCGGCGCGGAGCACGCCGCGGAGTTCATGACGATCACGTTCGACTGCACCGGGTGGATGCGCGAAACAATGCCGGGTGTCGTGCACGTCGACGGCACGGCCCGACCTCACCTGGTCCGGCGAGACCGGGATCCGGGGATGTACCGGATCATCGACGCATTCCGGCGGCGCACCGGCCTCCCGGCAGTGATCAACACCAGCTTCAACATGCACGAATCCCCGATCGTACGGACCGCGGAGGACGCCGTCGCCGGGTTCCTGGATGGGAACCTCGATTATCTGGCCATCGGGAGCCATCTCGTCGCGCACCCGCGCGGCGTGACGCACACGATGCACCCGGTCGCGGCTATCGCGAGCGGACGATCGAGATAGAAGTGCGCCCACAGCTTGGGATTCGCCGGCGCTTCGGGTCAGATGCACCAGGGCACCCGCCGAAACGCACCCTGCGACTTCCCTATGCTACAGGCGAAACCGCGGCCGGCCCTCGGGTGGGCGTATCCGGGCGCGAATCGATCCGCGCTTCCCGTCCGTTCTCCAACGAGGAATAGAAGTCGAGCAGTCGACGCCGGTAGGCGTCGTGGCTGTACGTCGCGGTCGCCAGAACGCTCGCCGCACTCGAAATGCGGCGGCGCAGCGAGGCGTCCGCGAGCAGGCGCCGCAATCCCTCGGCCATAGCCACAGCGGTCGGTTCGGTCAGGACGGCCACGGACTCCTCCAGTACCTGTGCGTGGGCGGGTATGGCTGTGGCGAGGATCGGCCGGCCGGAGAGCATGTAGCTGTAGATCTTCATGGGCGTGTTGGTCCCCGATCGACGCGGTGACACGAGGATGTCCGCGGCGGAGAGGACTTCGTCAAGCGCTTCCAGGGGTGTCGGCCCGATCAGGTGTACCCGCCCTCCGAGACTCGCCGCGGCCGCCTGCCGGGCCAGGCGTGCGATCCCGGCGGCGTCGCCTCCGGCAATGATCAGCTGCGCGTCCAGGTTCTCCGCGGCTACGCGTTCGAACGCGTCGAGCAGCAGGTCCACCCCCTGGTAGGACTCGAGGTTGCCGACATACAGGATCTTCACACCCTGTACGCTCGCGATCCGCGCTACCGCTTCGCGCGCCGGTGCCGGCGACCCTGTGCCTGTGATTGCGGTCACGGGCGGGTCAGGCAGGAGTGCCACGGGCCCGGCCGGATGGTGCGCTCTGGCGTAGTCGACAAGGGTGCGGCACACGGCAACCACGCCCGCGGCGTCCCGGATTGTGCGGCGCTCCAGCCACTGGAATACCGACGCTGCCGGAGCATACACGCGTCCCCGGTTGCGGACCTGCTCGCTCATGCATGAATCCATGTCGAACACGTACGGTATTCCCGCCCGATTGCGAATCCACCACGCGATGAACGCCCCCTCCTCCACGGCATGGACGAGGTCGTACCGGTTGGCGCGTACGAGCCGGGCAGCCGCGACGGCGAGGTACGCGTCGCACGGCAACTTCTGCCACGACACGCCGATCGGTACAGATCGCACGAAGGGTGGGCGCCGTATGCGGAGCATCCGGACGTTGGGAATGTCGACGTCCTCGCCCTGGAAATAGGTGAGCAGATCGATCCGGTGGCCCGCTCCGGCGAGCACCCTGGCCGCGGCGAGGACGGCGATAGGCGTGCCCCGAGGCGCGAAGAACGGGTGTGGCGCGATGAACAGGATGCGCATGGCCGGTCAGCCGCTCCCGGCAGGTACCGGGGCCTGCCTGGATGGCAACGGGCGCAGGTCACCCATTGAGACGTGGTGCCGGATCGTGCGCTCGATCCCGGTGCGGGTGTCGGTGCGAGGATCGTATCCGATCTCCGCCCGGGCCCGGGAGGTGTCGAATGCGCGGTCGTGCGTGAAGAAGTGCACCCTGCGCGGGTGAAGGGGTGGTTCGAGCCCGAACGGTTTGCACACCCATTCGCACACATGCGCGGCGGCGAGCACGGGGAGGAGAGGTACGCGGCGCTCCCGATACCGCACGCCGAGGGCAGCCGCCACGTGACGCACGAGGGCATTCAGCGTGAGGTGGTCCGGCCCTGCCAGGATGTAGGTGCGTCCGATCGCGGGGATGGCTTCCCCCGCCCGGATCATTCCGTCGACCAGGTCGTCGATGTATACGAGGTGGTACAGGGTTCGCCCGCTCCCGACCATGCGGAAGACTCCCCGTTGCACGGCGCGGAAGAGCTTGAGGAACCGCGTGTCGCCTGGACCGTAGATCCCCGCCGGCCGCACGATCGTCGCGGGCAG
>DATMSC010000598.1:0-1652 GCA_035565595.1 Longimicrobiales bacterium
CACATGCTTGGAAACTCGACCTGCTACACCGCGCGCTGGGTGTTGCCCGTCACCTCGCCTCCGATCCGTGACGGCGCCGTCGTCGTCACGGCTGATGGGCTGATCGCCGGAGTCTGCGCCGCCGCGAAGGCCCCGGCCCACGCCCGCATCGAGCCGCTGGGCGACGTCGCCCTGATCCCGGGCCTCGTGAACGTCCATGCGCACCCGGAGCTGACCGCGTTCCGGGGC
Organism: Longimicrobiales bacterium; assembly: GCA_035565595.1. Taxonomy (GTDB): domain Bacteria; phylum Gemmatimonadota; class Gemmatimonadetes; order Longimicrobiales; family RSA9; genus DATMSC01. The sequence goes on from DATMSC010000598.1 coordinate 229, forward strand.
CTGCTGGAAGACCGAACCTTCGAGCGTTGGATCCCCGACCTCGTCGGCCTCAAACGGACGGCGCGTCTCACGCCGGAGGATTATGAAGTGGCCGCGCTCTGGGCGTGCGCGGAGGCACTCGCGAACGGGATCACGACGCTCGCCGCGACAGAGGACTCGGCGGCGTCGCTGCCCGCGCTGATCGCCACCCACATGCGCGGCATCGTGTACCAGGAGGTCTTCGGGCCCTCGCCGGCGGTCGCCGCCGAGGCCGTCGGGCTTCTCTCCACCAAGGTGGCCGCGCTGCGATCGCGGGAGACCGAGCTGGTGCGAGTCGGCGTGTCGCCGCACGCGCCGTATACCGTTTCAGACGAGCTGTACCGGCGCACGGCCCAGCTGGCACTCGCCGAGTCACTGCCTGTCGCGGTCCACGCGGCAGAGGCGCACGTTGAAGAGTTGCTGGTGCGCGATGCCCGGGGCCCGTTCGCGGAGTCGCTCCGCGGCCGCGGCATACCGGTGCAGCCACGGGCTCGCTCGACCATCGCGCTCCTCGAGCGGACCGGCGTGTTGGAGACGAGGCCGCTCGTCATCCACGCCGTGCGGGTCGATGACGAAGACATCGCGGCGCTCGCGGGGGCCGGAGCGCCGGTCGCGCACTGCCCCGTCGCGAACGCCCGGCTCGGCCATGGCATAGCGCCCATCACGGAGATGCTGGACGCGGGCATCACGGTCGCGCTCGGCACCGACTCCGTCGCGAGCAACAACCGGCTCGACATTTTGGAAGAGGCGCGAACGGCACAGCTCTTCCAGCGCGCCCGCACGGGTTCGGCGGATGTCCTCGACGCGGAACGGCTGCTTCGCATGGCGACGATCGACGGCGCGCGCGCGCTCGGCCTCGACCACAGGATCGGCTCGCTCGAGCCCGGTAAGGAGGCAGATCTCTGCGCGGTTGCCCTCGACCGGCCGCACACCTCACCCGTAAACGAACCCTACGCCGCATTGCTGCTCGCCGCGCGCGGTTCCGACGTTGTCCTTACCGCCGTCCGCGGGCGCGTGCTCTACCGCGCCGGCAGACATACGGATCTTGCTACGGGTGATCTCCGCCAGCATCTCGAGAATGTAGCCAGTCGACTCCGCCGGGCGAACGACCCGCGGTGAGCAATACGCCGGCGGACACGGGGTACGAACGTCGCTACCACGAAATCCGGCGAGTTCTCTTGTGGACGCTCGCGGCGAACGTGGCAGTGGTCCTCGCGAAGCTGACTGCCGGTATTCTCTCCGGCACACTGAGCGTGGTGGCGGATGCCGCGCACTCGTCCGTGGACGCATTGAACAACGCGCTCGCGCTCGCGCTGGCGCGCGTCGCGGGCCGAGCGCCAGACGAGCGGCACCCGTACGGGCACGCCAAGTTCGAGACACTCGGGGCGCTGGCCGTCGTCGCGTTT
>DATMSC010000599.1:0-3188 GCA_035565595.1 Longimicrobiales bacterium
CTGCGGGATCACGTGATTCGCGGCGCCGGTGTCTTTCCGGCGACCGGATTCGTCCACCTGATCACGGCCGGGATCCACGAAATCGCTGGCAGCGGCCCGACCACGATCCTCGACTTCGCCATTGATGAAGCGCTCCTGTTCCGGGGCGATGAACGAAAGGTCGTGCAGCTCGTCATCGACACGGGAGACAGCGGCGTCTTCTCCGCCCGCGTCGTGAGCCGCGACGCGGACGCCGACTCATCTGCCTCCTGGATCGTGCACGCGCGGGCACGCGTCACCATCGGCAGTGGGACGACGGCGAGGCCGCCGACGACCTTCGCAGACGCCCGCACCCGCTGCGCGGAGCCCGTTTCCGTGGCAGCGCTCTACGCGGACCTCCGGCATCTCGGCATCGAGTACGGCCCGTCTTTCCGGCGACTGGCTGAGGCGTGGCACGACGGATCCAGCGCGCTGGGTCGCCTGCACCCGGCGGACCAGCCCGGTATCGCATCCGGAGCGAGCGGCGTGGACCCCGGTGCTCTGGACGGGTGCATGCAGATCCTCCGCCTGACCACGGCAGCCGGGAACGGTGGTGGAACGAGCGGGATCGGGATTCCGACGGCGTTTGCACGGGCTCACCTCTACACCGCACACGCCCCCGCCTGGGCGTACGCCAGGTTCCACGGGAAGGATTCAGCCGGCAACGCCGTTGCCGATCTGGCGTTGTTCGACGAGGGTGGCGAAGTGGTGGTATCGGTGGAGGGCATGGTCCTGCGGCAGCCGAAGGGCGACCACTCGCCCGCAGGGGTCGCGCTCACAGCCCGGCCGGACGTGTTATACCAGATCCAGTGGCGCAGCCGCCCGCGCAGTCCTGCACCCGGCACGAACGGCGCGACATCGCCGCCTCACCAGCACTCGAACGGGGCTCCAGCGGCCGGCGCGACTGGCGCGTGGCTCGTGTTCGCCGATGATGAGGGTGTGAGCAACGTGCTCGCACGCCTGCTTCCTGGCGCCGGTGAGCGCGTCGTCGTGGTAAGGCCAGGCGACTCCTTCGAACTCGATGGCGCGGCCGGGGTCCGCATCCGGCCGGACAGGCCGGAGGATTACAGGTCACTCATCCAATCGGTCACTGCCGACGGCAATCTCATCCGCGGCGCCATCCACCTCTGGAGTCTGGGCTCCTGGCCCGGCGAAGCGAAAGGGCCGCATCACGACCGAACGCCCCCGGGACCGTGGAACGCGTCCGGCCCCCACGACGACGTGGAACCTGTCATGGCGACCGTGGCTCCCGTGGTCGGGAGCGTCGTGCACCTGGTCCAGGCTCTGGCGAGTTCGGCCGTCTCGCTCCCGGGGAGACTCTGGCTCATCACACGCGGCACCCAATCAGTAGAACAGGAACCCGCGCTCGTCGACATGAGGGGCGCGCCGCTCTGGGGACTTGGACGCACTCTCGCCCTGGAGCACCCGGACCTGGGATGCACGCTAGTCGACCTGGGCCTCGAGCCCAACCCCGCCACCGATGCGGCCGAGCTCGTGGCGGAGATCCGGGCGGCCGACAGCGAAAACCAGGTGGCGCTGCACGGCGAACGGTACGTACCTCGCCTCGTCCGCCTCACGCCGAAAGACGCTGTCCACGACAGGACGCCGCTCCCCGAAACACACGGCCACGCCCTCGTCATCCACCGCAAAGGCGCGCTCGACGACCTCCGACTCGAACCCACGCCACGCGTGCGGCCGGGGCCACGCGAAGTCGAGATTCGGGTGCTCGCTTCGGGGTTGAACTTCCGTGACGTCCTCAACGCGTTGGGCATGTATCCCGGTGATGCTGGCCCGCTCGGCAGCGAATGCGCGGGAATCGTCGTGGCGACCGGGCGAGACGTGTCCCGCGTCGCCGTCGGCGACGAGGTCGTGGGGATGTCCAACCGCGCCTTCGCCGAATACGTCACGGCGCACGAAGACCTGATCGTCCGCAAGCCGGAGCGCCTGAGCTGGACTCAGGCAGCAACCGTTCCGGTTGCCTTCCTCAGCGCCGCATACGCGCTGGACCACCTTGCACGCGTACGGAGAGGCGACCGGGTTCTCATCCACGCGGCAGCGGGCGGCGTGGGCATGGCGGCTGTCCAGCTGGCGCAGCGCGCGGGCGCCGAGATCTTCGCCACCGCGGGAAGCCCCCGAAAGAGGCAGGTAGTGCGGTCACTGGGCGTACGCCACGTCCTCGACTCCAGGTCCCTCGACTTCGCGGAACGGATCCGGAAAGCCACGGGCGGTCACGGCGTCGACGTCGTGCTCAACTCCGTAACCGGTCAGTTGCTCGAAGCCAGCTTCGCGGCTCTCGCCCGTGGCGGCCGGTTCATGGAGCTGGGGAAGATCGGGATCATGGATCCGGCCCGTGCAGCCGCCCTCCGACCCGATGTGGACTATCAGATCATCATCCTCGGCGAGGTGTGCCGGCGCGAACCCGCGCTCATCCGCGCGCTATTGGAAACGATCTTCGCGGACGTGGCGGCCGGACGGCTGCGCCCCCTGCCCGTCCACACATTCCCACTGGAGCGCGCCCTCCACGCTTTCCGGTTCATGGCGCAGGCGAGGCATACGGGCAAGATCGTGGTCGTGGACGGCGCTGCGGAATCGCGTGCGCGGAGCGAAGCGCCCCCTCGCCCGAAAGCTCACCGTTCTGCGCCTCGCGTCCGCCCGGACGCGTCATATCTGATCACGGGCGGGCTCGGCGCCCTCGGACTCGTGACAGCGGAGGTGCTCGTCACGCAGGGTGCCACCCGCGTCGCGCTCATGAGCCGTAGGCCGCCCGGTGGGGAAGCCGAGGCACGCATCGCCGCGCTCCGCAACCGCGGAGCCGAGATCCTCGTCGTACCGGGGGACGTGGCGAGCGCCGGGGAACTGGACCGTGCCCTCGATCTGGTGGACACCGCCGATCGACCGCTGCGCGGCGTGATCCACGCCGCCGGCCAGATCGACGACTGCCTCGTCGCGCAGCTCGACTGGAGCCGGCTGGCGCGGGTCATGGCTCCAAAGGTCGCGGGCGCATGGAACCTCCACACACGGACTCGCGACCGGTCCCTCGACTTCTTCGTGCTCTTCTCCTCGACGACTTCCGTACTCGGCAACGCGGGCCAGGCCAACTACGCGGCGGCGAATGCCTTCATGGACGCACTGGCCCAGCACCGCCGCGCGGCGGGGTTGCCTGCCCTCAG
>DATMSC010000600.1:0-4153 GCA_035565595.1 Longimicrobiales bacterium
GCTCGCGAGCGCGGCATTCAACAGGAATCCGGTGGGGAGCGGCCCGTTCCGGTTCGTGGAGTGGCGCGCCAATGACAGGCTCGTGCTCGAACGGAACCCCGACTTCCCCGCGGGGCTCGGTGGTCCGCCCCTCCTCGACAGGGTCGTCATCCGGGTCGTGCCGGAGGCGACGACGCTCCAGACCGAGCTGCTGACCGGTGGCGTGCACATCGCGATCCCCATCGAGCCGGAGCAGGCCGAGCAGGTCCAGGAATCCGGGCAGGCGGAGCTGCACGTGAATCCCGGCCGCACCTTCTACTACATCGGCTGGAACAACGCGCGCGCGCCTTTCACCGATGCACGGGTCCGGCGGGCGATGACGATGGCGATCAACCGCGCGGAGATCGTGGACGGCCTTCTCTACGGCTACGGCCAGACGGCGATCGGCCCGGTGCCGCCGTGGCACCCCCAGGCGCCGGAGCTGGATCCTCTTCCGTACGACCCGGACGCGGCCGGACGTCTACTCGACGAGGCGGGATGGAGTGATCGCAACGGGGACGGCATCAGGGAGAACGCGGCGGGGCAGCCGCTCCGCTTCACCCTCCTGACGAGCGACCGGCTGCTGAACCGGAACATCGGCGCGGTGGTGCAGGCTCAGCTCCGGCGCGCCGGCGTGGACGCCGAGATTCGCGCAATCGAGTTCCAGACGCTACTGGGTGCCCACCGCAGCCGGGATTTCGACGCGGTGCTGAGCGCCTGGGTACTCGACAACTTCCAGCTCGCTTCCACGCCGATGGCGCTCTTCCACTCACAGTGGGTGCCGGTAGCCGGGTCGTCCAACCGCAGCAGCTTCGCGAACCCCCGCGCCGACAGCCTGATCGAGGCCGGCGCCGCCGCGACCGACGCCGACGATGGACGGCGCATCTGGCGCGAGTTCACTGAGCTGCTCCAGACCGAGCAACCGTTCACCTTCCTGTTCTGGTTCCCGGAGCTGTCCGGCGTCAGTACGCGGGTGCACGGCGTCGTCCAGGACCCGCGCGGCGTCTTCGTCACCATGAAGGAATGGAGCTTGTAGTCGCCCGGTGTGGGCACGAAACGCCGGTCTTGACACCCGGTTGGGCGTGTCCTAGCTTTCTGCGAATCCACAGCCAAGCGTCCAAAACTGGTTCGCGAGACACAAATCCCTAATCCGTGTTGCGCGGGAACGCGCTACCGACCCGACGGAGGCAACCTTGAGCAGTCTAGGCACTATTGCCCTGGCACTCCTGCAGATCCCTGGGCTCGAAGCACCTGATCTCACGCTGTCCGAACAAATCTCGCAGATCTGGCGCGACGGCGGCTTCATGATGTGGCCGCTCGGCGCCAGCGCGCTGGTCGGCGCGATCGTCATCATCTGGAAGCTCTTCGACCTGAGCGTGAAGTCCGTTCGGACGCGCAAGGTCCTCCGCGCAGTGGATGAGCGGCTCTCCCAGGGAGACATCGCTGGCGCGCTCGAGGCAGCGCGCGCGTCGAACGCTCCCGCCGGGCGCATCCTGGCCGCTGGCCTGGCCCGTCACAACGAGGGCAGTGAGCGTGTGTTGAAGGCGATCGAGAACGTCGGCCTCATCGAGATGGCTGGCCTCGAATCCGGCCTCGTCTGGCTCGCGACCTGCTCGAACGTCGCCCCGCTGCTCGGGTTCCTCGGAACGGTGGTCGGCATGATCCAGGCGTTCCAGGCGATCGAGCTCGCCGGTGAGGTGGAGGCGACGCTGGTGGCCGCTGGCATTAAGGTTGCGTTGGTCACGACGGCGGCCGGTCTGGCGGTCGCGATCCCGATCAACATCTTCCACAACTACTTCGTCACGCGTGTGGACCGTCTGGTGCTCGACATGGAAGAATCCGCACAGAAGGCCGTCGACGCGTTGCACGCTGCGGAAGTAGCAGCCGAAGGACGCTAATGGCGAAACTGCCTTCCGGCAGTACTGTAGAGGGTCGCCGTCACGGCGACCCTCTACTTTTCGGAGCACTGATCGCCGCGGCCATCGCACTGAGCGGGTGCGGTGCCACGGGTTCACCGGTGGCAAGCGGGCCGAGGCCGGTATCCTCCACGGAGGGTGCCGTGGCGAGGCCTCTCGCCGTTTACGAGGATCTGGGGCTGTACGCGGGGAGTGAGGATTTCCCCGTCGTGCTCAGCCTCTCTTCGTTTGCGGGTCCGCCGGATTCCACGTATCTGCTGGTCGGCATGTCGATGCCGAACCGCGCGCTCCGGTTCCGTCGCGAGGACGACGGATTCGCGGCCGAATACGAGGTGGCGTTCCGCTTCGAGCGTGGCGGCGAAGTCGTCGTGGACTTCGACAAGCGGGAGTTCGTGCGCGTGTCGACGTTCGCGGAGACGTCGCGGAGCGATGAGAGTGTGGTGTTCCAGACGCTGTTCGCGCTTGCGCCGGGCGAATACGCTGTCGAGATGACCGTGCGGGACGCCCTGGGCACGCGTGAATACGAGGCAACCGACACGATCCAAGTGCCGGAATTTGGTGGAGAGGCGAGGTTGTCGCCGCCGCTGCTCGTGTATCAGGCGGCTGGCCGCACCGGGTTGACCGCCGTTCCGCAGTTGCTGGTCAACCCGCGATTCACGGTGCCGTACGGCGCGGAATCGGCGCAGCTCTACATCGAGGCGTACGGCGCGCCCGAGGGCCAGACGGTGGACGTGGTCGTTACGGACGTGGGCGGAGTTGAAGTCCTGCGCCGCCAGGCGGTCTTCGATCAGGGGACGGACGACGTCCGCTACGCGCTCCTGTCGCTATCCTCCGATTCTCTGCCGCTCGGCCGTCTCTGGCTCGAGGTGAGCGCCGACGGACTCGGCGAAGCGCCGAGCAGGACCCCGCTACTGGTCACGATCACGGACCAGTGGATGGTCGCCAACTTCGACGAGATGCTGGACATCCTGGAGTACATCGCGTCGAACACGGAGCTGGATTCGCTACGAAATGCCCAGGGAGTCGAGCGCCGTGAGGCGTGGGACCGTTTCTGGGCGCGGCGAGGGGACGGCCGTGGCGACAACACGTTCCGTGAGAGGTTCTTCGAACGCGTCCGCTTCGCGACGGAGAACTTCGGCGAGCCCGGCGGTCGCGCAGGCTGGCGGACGGACCGGGGCGAGGTCTACATCGTCCTGGGCCCGCCGGACCAGGTCTTCGATGATGGTACGGCGAGGCGCGACCTCGATCTCACGCATACGGTCCTGTGGGTCTACTTCAACTCACCGACCGGTAGGCTCGAGCTGACCTTCGCCGACCAGACGGGATTCGGCCGGTATGAGTTGACGCCGACTTCGCGGTCAGCATTTCGCGCGGCGGCCAGCCGTCTGCGTCCTCCTTCCTGAGCATCTGGCGTTGCGGCGGCCGCCCGCGTAGCGGCCCCGCAAGACGCCGCCTACTCCGATATCGACGACACCGCAACCGGGGCGCGCACGCCTGGCCGTAGCAGCGCTGCGCCCGCGGCTGGCGGTATCTCGGCACGCCCTCACAACCCTGCGCCCATGGATCCCTCCGGCCGGTCTGGCACGCGGCCCGGGCCCAGGACTCTCCTCCTGCGGTGTAAATGCTGTCGGGCCTGATGGTTGCAAACTCAGCAGTGGGGTGCGCCCACGCGGGAGCGCCACAGGTTCGTGCACATGGGTGGGGTGGTGGAGCGTCTCGTTGGCATTGCAGTCCTCTTTCTTTGCGTGATGGTCTCAGCGGCGGTCCTGCGCAGCGCCGGCCCGGGCGGAGGGGTGGCAAGGGCGGACGGGAAGGATCGACCGGAGGGCCAGGCGTACGAGGCGCTGGATCGGGCGAGGCGCTGGCGCGCCGAGCAGGTGCTGGGCGACTACCTGCCTCCGCGGGCAGAGTCGCGGCCCATATCGCTGAAGCGCACCGGTGGGATTCCGGCGACCGTGTCGGAAGCGCGGCTGCTTCTCCTGACGAGCGGCGTGGCCCCGTCGCGAACAGGAGCGCCGGGCCGCCTTGCGGCGAGGCGGTCGGACCCATCCGCGCTGCAGATCGATGAGCCGATCCGACTCGCCGACATGCTCGAGCTGGACCCGGACCCGGTGGGACTGGCCGCCGGGATCGAGCTCGTCAAACGAGCTGATGGACTCGCGACCCGCGGCGATGCGGCCGCTGCGATTGCGACATATGACACAGCATCCCGGCACCTG
>DATMSC010000601.1:0-3536 GCA_035565595.1 Longimicrobiales bacterium
TGCTGGCATGAGCGCGTCGGGCGAGCGCGGCCGGGACGGTGGGGCTCAGGGCGCGCGACCCCGCATGGCGCTGGACCGATACGGCAACTACCTGCCGGTCTTTCCGACCCGCCCGGTCCCGCGCAGTACCGGTTTCGCGAAGACGTGTCCGTTCTCGCCCGCGGCGCCGGACGAAGACGCGCTCACCGCCGAGCTGTTCGGCGATGCCCCGGCGCGCGACGCGGCCGTGGGCCGCTTCCGGGGTGCCTACGTGGGCGCAGTGGCAGAGGCCGCCTATCGCGAGCGCGGGAGCTCCGGCGGGATCGGGAGCTGGATCCTCACCGAGCTGCTGCGGCGGGACCTCGTCGACGGCGTCGCCCACGTGGTCCCGGCCGACCCTGCCCGCGAAGGGCTCCTGTTCCGCTACCGGATTTCGCGCACCCAGGACGAGGTTCGAGCCGGCGCGAAGTCGCGATACTACCCGGTCGAGCTTTCCGGCGTGCTGTCGGAGATCCTGGCCGTGCCCGGGCGCTACGCGGTGGTCGGTGTGCCGTGCTTCATCAAGGCGATCCAGCTCCTCCGCCGCGAGAACCCGGTGCTGCGCGAGCGCGTCCGTTTTACGGTCGGGCTCTTCTGCGGCCACATGAAGAGCGCCCGCTTCGCCGAGAGCATCGCCTGGCAGCTCGGCGCGGACGTCGAGGACGTCGCCGGGCTGGATTTCCGGGTCAAGGACCCGACCCGGCCCGCAAACACCTACACTGCGCAGATCACCCTCCGAGACGGCCGCACGCTCCGAAATGACTGGTGGTTTCTGGCCGACGGCGACTGGGGCGCCGGCTTCTTCCAGAACCCGGCCTGCAACGCGTGCGACGACGTAGTCGCCGAGGTCGCCGACCTGTCCATCGGCGACGCGTGGGTCGAACCCTACGAGCTGGACGGGCGGGGCACGAACGTCGTGCTCACCCGCTCGGGGCTGGCGGAGCGGCTGATCGAAGAGGGACGCGCGGCCGGGCGGCTCGCACTCGAACCCGTCGACGCCGCGTTCGTTGCCCGTACGCAGGCGGCCGGGCTCCGCCACCGGCGGCAGGGCCTCGCCTACCGGATGACGTGGCGGCGGCACAGGCACTGGCCGCCGAAGCGCGTCGTGCCAGGCGCGGAGGGGCTGACGCTGCGCCGCAGGCTCGTCTACCGGATCCGCTACGGCATAAGCCGCTGGAGCCACCGCGTCTTCCTGCTGGCCAGGGTGCTGGGTTGGCCGCGACTCTATATCGCGTGGGCCCGAGCCTCGCTCACCATCTATCAGGCGGTGACGTACTCGAGGGGGAGGCTGGGCCGGTGGCTGGATCGGGTTCTCACGGCAAAGGGCTAAGGCCAGGGCTAATGGCGTTCGCGGTCGATCATGCGTGCCGGGAGTGAGGAGACGTCGCGGCCTGGCAGGAGGCGCGGTGCAACGGCGTGCCCGCCAGTTCCGGTGGCATAGGCGAGGTTGACGGGTACGGACGCACGGGTCCGCTTCCAAGGAGTTCCCGGTGACGTTTCCCGCGCAGATGCTGCCAGCCGCTACCCGGCCGCAGCTTCACGCCGCGAACCCGGAGCGGCCCGCATTAGCCCCAGCCCTAGCCCTATGCCGTTCCAAGCCCCGGAACATCAACGACATCCATATCGTCCAGCACGCGATTGGGGTTCTCCCGCGTCAGGAGGTACCGCTGCTCCTTCCCTCCGCGGGCGTCCAGCTCGGTGACGGCGTCGATGAGCGAGTAGCCGCGCGCGTCGGCGTGATGGTCGGTGGCGACGATGGAAGCCATGCCCCGGGTCACCAGCGTCCACCCCAGCTCCGCGACGCCCTCGCCGAAGCGGCCGGCGAGGCTCCCTGCGTTCACCTGGAGGATTGCGCCGGCCTGCCGCCAGCTCTCGATCTCGGCCAGCGTGACGAGGGCGCTGCCGCGTGAGTATCGTTCCGGGTGCGCGATGATCGGGCGTCTGCCGGCCTCGATCACGGCGCGCACGATCGGCACCGTTTCATTGACGAGCTGGAAGCCGAACTCGATCAGGCAGTAGCGGGTTCCGGAGTAGCCCACGCGGCTGTCGGCCCAGAGCGCCGGCGCGGCGGCCGATGCGACGTCGGGGAGGTAGATCTCCTGCGCGAAGGCGATGGGCGGAAGGTCGTCGCGGTTGCGGATGGCGACGGCGATGGCATCGTACGCGTTCTGCAGCTCGGCCATCCGGCGCGCGAAGCCGTCGGCGTCGTGGGCGAGGGTGCCATTGAGGTGCGGCGTTATCGCGATCCGGGACACGCCTTCCGCCTTCATTGCGAAGAAGTGGCGGATCGATTCTTCGAGGGAGCGGGAGCCGTCGTCGACGCCCGGGGCGAGATGGTTGTGGATGTCGGTCAGGGTGTCCGACTCATGGTCCGGCATTCGAGCTTCCTTCCACACTTTCGCCGGCGATGGGTGCAAGGTACACGCCACGCGCGATCTCTTCCTGGGCGAGGTTCGCGCCGCTGAGGACGGGGCGCCTGCCGATCCAGCGCCGCTCGAGGAACTCCGCGATCTCCGCGCGCGTGCGTGCTGGCGGCCAATCCAGCCACGCGGCCATGTGATGCGCGGCGGTGGCGACACAGTCCTGGCCCTCGCACGGCCCGGCACCGATGTGCGCGTGGCGGCGCAGGTCCTCGAGCGTGCGGCACCCCTCGGCCTCGACGGCGTGGCGGATCTCGGCGACGGTCACCGCTTCCGTCCGGCAGACGAGCGCCAGCTCGCCCGGCCTCGCCTTGCGCAGCACGTCGTGCAGCATCGATCCCAGCCGCCGCCACGCGGCGGCCAGCGCGGCGCGCGGCAGCCCGGTCTCGGCGGCGAGGATGGCGAGGTCCGGGTCGGCGACCTCGCCACCGGGGAGTGGCTGCTCCCCGGTCGTACACCGAACGGGCGGCCTGCCGAGCAGCTCCAGGATGCGGTCGGTGGTCTCTTCGGCGAAGGCGCGGTACGACGCGAGCTTGCCTCCGGCCATGGAGAGGAGGCCGGGGACGCCGTCACGCTGGCCGTGGTCGATCAGCTCGTGCCGGCGGGAGAGGCTGTCGGGGGCGACGCCCCACTCGAAGAGCGTGTTGCGTACCCCGCCCCAGGCGCGGATCACGCGCCAGTCGCGTGCGGCGGGGAGGACGCGGGCCGCAGCCTCCCGCAGGTACGCGATCTCGTCGCGCGTTATCTCGAGGTCGACAGCGGCCGGGTCGCCATAGTAGTCGTCGTCCGTCGTGCCGATGATCGTCTCCTGCCCGTGCGGGACCAGAAATATGGTTCGGCCGTCCACACCCTCCAGGATGAGGCCGAAATTCCCGATCCGTCGCTCGAAGGTCAGGTGGATCCCCTTGCCGGGGCGGAGCGGTACCCTGGCGTCGGCGCGGGCGGCGACGCGAGCGGCCCACGGTCCGGCGGCGTTGAGGACGAGCCGGGCTTCGACGGTCCAACGGCGTCCGTCCAGCCGGTCGCGCACGCGGATGCCGGTCACGGTTCGGCCGGAGAAGACGAACTCCTCGACCTCGGTGTGCGGGAAGAGCTCCG
>DATMSC010000602.1:0-6454 GCA_035565595.1 Longimicrobiales bacterium
CTCTACCTGAACTACCCGAACAATCCCACCTCCGCCGTGGCGCCGCGCGATTACATCCGGGAGGCAGTGGAGTTCTGCCGGGAGCACGACATCCTGCTCGTATACGACAACGCGTACAGCGAGATCGCGTTCGACGGGTACCGTCCGCCCAGCGTGCTCGAGTTCGACGGCGCGCGGGATGTGGCCGTGGAGTTCCATTCGTTCTCGAAGACGTACAACATGACTGGCTGGCGGATCGGGTGGGCTGCCGGCAACCGCGACGCGATCGCCGCCCTGGCCAGGATCAAGTCGTTCGTCGATACGGGCGCGTTCCTGGCAGTACAGGCAGGGGCGGCGGCGGCGCTGGCGACCGCGGACGAGTGGGTTCCGGCCAATGTCGCTGCGCTCGCCTCCCGCCGTGACGCCGCCGTGCAGGCGTTGCGTGAGGCGGGGTTTTCGGTGACTCCGCCCCGGGCGACGATGTACCTCTGGGTACCGGTGCCGGCTGGCGATTCGATGACGTTCGCCGACCGCGCGTTGCGCGAGGAGGGTGTGGTGATCATGCCGGGTGCGGCGCTCGGTGCGGGCGGTGAAGGGTACTTCCGGCTCGCGCTCACGCAGACACCGGAACGGCTGGTGGAAGCGGCGATGCGCCTCGGCCGCCTGCTCTGAGCGGAGGAACCGTTGCGCAGGGCGGGGTTAATACGCGAGGCATGAGCGGATCGTCACCGCACCCGACCATGGTGCCTGTTACGTCGAGCACGCCGCAGGACCAGCGGCGGCTGAGGCGCGACCGCTCCCAGCGGCGGGTGAACATCATTGCGGCCGCGCTCTCCGTCCTGCTACACCTCCTCATTCTGCTGATCGCCAGAAGCACCATCGTCGGTCCGGGTCGGATGGGGCGGGTGCTCCCCGATTTCGTCCCCGAAATCGGGACGCAGATCATCCAGTACACAATCGAACCCGACGCCACGGTGGCGGTCAACGTGACGCCGGTACCCGACGAACCGGCACCGGTGGAGATGCCGCCGGAAGAGCCTCCCGTGCCGGAGGAACCGCCACAGCCGGAATCGATCCCCGAAGAGGTCGAAGCAGCGCCGGTAGACGAGCCGCCGGTGGAGACGGAACCGGAGCCGGAACCAGCGCCCGACAATCCCACCGCGGGTGATCTGCTCCGCCCGTGGGCGGTCAACCCCCTGCTCTGGATCCGTGGTCGCGAGATGACGGCGGAGGAGTTTGAGGAGGAGCGAGAGCTGCGGGGCCGGATCTACGCCACGATCCAGGCACTTGCGGATTCCGTAATGGCGGCGGACGAGGCGGCTCGCCGTGCGCTCGACTGGACCGTCCGCGACAGCGCCGGCCGTCGGTGGGGGATCGCTCCCGAAGGCGTCTATTTCGCGGGGAGGCTGGTACCTCTCCCGATCCGCGCAGCGACACCAGCCGGTCGTCGGGAGGAATTCCGAGCGTGGGAGCGCACCTGGCAGGAGATCGAGATACAGGCGGAGCGAGAGGCGGCACGCGTGACGCGCGAAGAACGGGCCGAAGCCATCCGCGAACGCGTTGACGCCGAGCGCGCGTCGACGGCGACCGGTCCCGGATCGTCCTCCGGCGGCGAAGGAGGGAACTGACTGGCCCGGCCGGGGCCTCCGTGGTCTGTGACTTGCACTTTCCGGGCACGCTCACGATCGATCTCGCGGAACGGGAGCGGAAATGTCTCGGATCCGAAGGCAGCGGGGTGGTGCGGGTGGCTGGGCGCTGGCTCTCGCCGGGAGTGCGGTCGCCGCGGGAATCCTGATCTGGCGAACCCGGCACCGTTTCCTGAGAGCCCGCCGTTCGGCATCGCTAGAAACGGCGCTGGTGGAGGCGCTACGTGAGGATCCGGATCTCAGCAACCGCCCGATCGAGGTCAGCACTGTTGCCGAGGGGATCGTCGAGCTGAGCGGCAGGGTCGCGACGGAGGAGGAGGCGGAACGCGCCGTTGCCATTGCCCACTGCGTTACTGCAGTTGGCACCGTCCTCAACCGGCTCGACGTCGAAGCCATCGAGGCGCACCTCGCCGACAACCGAAGCCGGTTTCACGCTGGTGACCCGGCGCTGACCGAAACCCAATGGCACGGACAGTCTGTCGGCACCGGGCGCCGTCGACAGGGTCTGGAAACCGACCCGGACCGTCCTGACGACCGTGTGGCGATGCTGACGCGCGAGCTCGGGACCGACCGCGCCCTCGAGCAGACGAGCGAACGCCTCGACAAGATCCCTCCCGGAGTGGAAGGCCACACGACTCGTCCCGCCGGTCCGATCGATCGGGGGCGGGTGGACGACGCTTCTCATCGGCGCCTGGGCAACGAGCCGGAAGAGCCGCTGCAGGAGCTCAACCCGGATGCGGCGCTGTTGCGGGACGGGAAGAAGGCCGAGCGCGTCCGCCCGCCGGATCTCACCGAGGAGCGCGGATCGCCGATCAGGCTGGAGTGATCCGGCTACCGCCCAAACGGACCACGAGCGACGTGGCGGGGTAACGCCCCGTTGCCGCGGGCACGCCCAGTCATCACGACCACGTGGTACTCCGGCCCGGGGAAGGGAAAGCGCATTGCGCGATGGACGCGGTTGACGCCGAATCGTGCAGCGCGCTAACCTTCCCGTTTTTCCGAGACCAACAGGTGGAGGCTATGGCCGAGCCGCTTGCGCCACAATACGATCCGCGCGCTTTCGAGGGACCGCTCTACGAGGAGTGGGAGCGTGCCGGATACTTCCGGGCGCACGCCGATCGCGTCGAGCGGGAGGGGCGTGCGCCGTACGTCATCGTTATACCGCCGCCGAACGTCACGTCCGTGCTCCACATGGGGCACGGCCTGAACGATGCCATCCAGGACGTGCTGATCCGCTGGCAGCGGATGCGCGGCCGGGAGGCGCTCTGGCTGCCGGGTACGGATCACGCCGGTATCGCCACACAGAACATCGTCGAGCGCCAGCTCGCCCGGGAAGGGAAGACGCGTTATGACCTGGGGCGGGAAGCTTTCGAAGAGCGGGTGTGGGAGTGGGTCCGCCAGACCGGGACGAAGATCCTATCGCAAATACGGTCGATCGGCGCGTCGTGCGACTGGAGCCGAACCCGTTTCACGCTCGAGCCCGCGCTCTCTCGCGCCGTCCGCGAGGTCTTCGTGCGGCTGTACGACAAGGGCCTCATCTATCGCGGCAACTACATCATCAACTGGTGCCCACGCTGCCTCACGGCGCTCTCCAACGAGGAGGCTGAGGGCGAGGAGTCGACCGGGAAGCTGTATCACCTGCGGTACCCGATCGCAGGCGATGGCGGCGAGGGTCTCCCTCGCCTCCCCGATGGACGCGCGTACCTGGTCGTCGCGACGACCCGCCCGGAAACGATGCTCGGCGATACTGCCGTCGCTGTCCATCCCGGTGACGCCCGGTACACCGGAATCGTGGGTGGTCGCGTGGAGCTGCCGCTGACCGGTCGTGAGATTCCCATCGTCGCCGACGAGTACGTCGATCCGGAATTCGGCACGGGCGCCGTGAAGGTCACGCCCGCCCACGATCCGAACGACTTCGAGATCGGCCGCCGCCACGACCTGCCCGCGCTCAACGTGATGACGCCGGATGCGCGGATGAACGACGAAGCGCCGCCGGCGTTCCGCGGGCTCGACCGGTTCGACGCGCGGCGCGCAGTCATCGCGGCACTGGAAGAGGCGGGTCTCCTCGAACGGGTGGAAGAGCACACTCACTCGGTGCCGCACTGCTACCGCTGCGACACGGTGGTCGAGCCGAGACTCTCTGAGCAGTGGTTCGTGCGGATGAAGCCGCTGGCGGAACCCGCGCTCGAGGCGTCACGTTCGGGGAAGGTCCGTTTCACGCCGGAACGGTGGACGAAGGTCTACGAGGACTGGCTCGAGAACATCCGGGACTGGTGCATTTCGCGCCAGCTCTGGTGGGGACACCGCATCCCGGTCTGGTACTGCCAGACGGAGGATTGCGGCCAGACCATCGTTGCCCGGGAGGACCCTGACGCTTGTCCGCGGTGCGGCGGCGTGGATCTCGTGCAGGACGAGGACGTCCTGGACACCTGGTTCTCGTCGTGGCTCTGGCCGTTCTCAACGCTGGGCTGGCCCGACGACACCCAGGACCTGCGGGTCTTCTATCCGACGCAGACGCTGGTCACGGCGCCGGAGATCCTGTTCTTCTGGGTGGCCCGCATGATCATGGCGGGGCTCGAGTTCATGGGCGAGGTCCCGTTCCGGGACGTGTACCTGCACGGCACCGTGCGGGATCACCTCGGCCGCAAGATGTCCAAGTCGCTGGGGAACGGGATCGACCCGATGGAGGTCGTGGAGCGGTTTGGCGCCGATGCGCTCCGCTACACCGTGATCGCCGGCGCGGGGCACGGGACCGATCTCTACCTCAACTACGAGAACCTCGAGGAAGCGTTCGCACCGGGGCGGAACTTCGCCAACAAGATCTGGAACGCCGGCCGCCTGGCGCTGATGAATCTGGAAGGCGAGGCGGTGGAGCCGCTGGATGCGGTTGCCGACTCGCTGGAGCTGGCCGACCGTTGGATCCTGTCGCGCCTCGACGTGGCCATCGAGACCGTGTCGAAACACCTCGAGGCCTTCCGGCTGCACGAGGCGGCGGACGCGGTGTACCACTTCTTCTGGAGTGAGCTGGCCGACTGGTACCTCGAGCTGATCAAGCCTCGCCTGTACCGCGAGTCGACGGACGAGAGCCGCGAAGCGGCGAAATCGACGCTGGTGACGGTGCTGGACGGAGTTTTCCGCCTGCTCCACCCGATCATGCCCTTCGTGAGCGAGGCGCTCTGGACGCGGCTGCCGGTGCCGCGCGGCGAGGATCGCGAGCCATCGCTGGTGATCGCGGCGTGGCCCGTTTCGCGGCCGGAGCGCCGCGACCCTGAGGCGGAGTCCAGGTTCGAAGCGTTCGCCGAGCTGATTGGGACGGTGCGCACGCTCCGGTCTGAGTACAACGTGCCCGCATCGAGTGGTGTCGAGGTACGTCTCGCGCGCGTGCCCGAGCGGTTGCGGGAGGCGCTGCATTCCGAACGCCTGTCGCTCCGGCGTCTGGCACGGATCGAAACGGTGGTCGAGTCCGAGTCGGTGGATCCCGGTCGGGACGGCGCCGGCGCGGTGGCCGTCCTGCGGAGTGGGGCGGAGCTGTTCCTGCCACTCGCCGACCTGATCGACGTCGAGCGGGAGCGCGAACGCCTGGGCCGCGAGCTGGAACGATTGACCGGTCTCCTGCGTTCTACCGAGTCGAAGCTCGCGAATGAGAGCTTCGTGACACGCGCGCCCGCGGATGTCGTACAGCGTGAGCGCGAAAAGGCGGCCGCGTACCGCGAACAGGCGGAGCGGCTCAGCGAGAAGATCGCAGCACTGGCGGGATGACGAATCTCCGGATACGCGCGGCGCTGGCCGCGTCTGTTGCTGGTCTGGCAGTTGGTTGTGCGCAGGCGTATCCGCCCCCGGGTGGCGAAGTGCCGCGTGTTCCGCCGGACATCGTTTCGACGTCGCCGGCCCACCTCGAGACGATCGATCCGGGGGCAGGACCTCTGGTCTTCCAGTTCGACCGGCGCATCAGCGAGCAGGGGGTCGAGGGCGCGGTCCGGATCTCACCCGAAACCGGAGAGCTGCGCGTGGATCGCGGGCGGGACCAGATCCGCGTCTCCGTCGAGGGCGGCTGGCGGCCCAACACCGTCTATCGCGTGGTGCTCGGTGCGGGCGTCCGCGACCTCTTCGGGAATCAACGGCAGTATCCCACCGAAGTCGTTTTTTCGACCGGGCCGGCAATCACGGAAACCGCACTGGCCGGGATCGTGACTGACCGGATATCCGGGCAGCCGGTCAGCGGGCCGTCGCTGCGCGTCGAAGCGGTCTCGATGTCCGATTCGACGACGTACGTGGAAACGACCGACCGTTCTGGCGTGTTCGCCATGCGGTACCTGCCGCAAGGGAACTACGTGGTCAGGGCCTACCTCGACCAGAACCGCAATCGGCGGCTCGACGAGACCGAGGCCCGGGCGATTACCGCAACTTCGCTCGCCGAGGGCGACACCACCCTGGTGACTCTCGCCATTCTCGCGCCGGACTCCACGCCGGCGCAGGTGGTGACCGCGACTGCGCGCGACAGCACGACCATCGTCGTCCGCACGGATGACTACATGGATCCGACGGTGCCACTTGGTGTGGCAGTCCGGGTCCAGCGCGCTTCGGATGGCGCAGACATCCCGGTGGACACCATCCTGTACCCGCATCAGGATGCCGCGCTGACTGCGGCGTTGCGACGCGCGCCCGCGCCCGCGCCCGAGGCGGCGGCCGAGGATCCACCCGCGGACACAGTCGATGCGCCGGATGCCGCCGCGGCGGCGTCCGACACGACCGCCGCCGGTCCCGGTGGGGCGAAAGAGCCAGAGTCGCCGCTTCCCGTACGGGAGCTGGTCGTCTGGCTGGCGGTGCCG
>DATMSC010000603.1:0-10817 GCA_035565595.1 Longimicrobiales bacterium
CCTCGACGGTGCAATCCAGCGCCTGCGCCAGAGCCAGCGCCGCCGCGGTCGACGGGACGAGACGACCACTTTCGATCGCGCTGACCGCCGCGCGGGACACCCCGGCCAGCGCGGCGAGATCCTGCTGCGTCCACCCGCGCGCGAGCCTCGCCGCTCGCACCTGGTTCTCGATCCTGGATGCCATGATCCAGACATATGTGATACGATCCTGTCACGCAGGAGTGGTTGCGACGGAGAACGACGAGAATATGTGGTGTGGGGAGAGGGAGCGTCGGTGGCGGGTGGCCGCAGGCCGCGTCCCGATCCGACGCCCATCAGCGGCATACCTGGCAGGTCTGTCGACGCGCCGGCGTCCAATCATTTCAAGTTCAGAAGGTCGTCTGAGTCGACGCCGCCTGCGCAGGAGGTTGTAGGGCATGAAAACCCCTCGTGCGCTCCGGCCAACGGGTTTTCCGGGTCATGCGACAGGTGCTTCCAGGCGCCGTGCCCGGCACCACGCTCCTTTGCGCGCGAGGGTCGTCCCGATTTTTGCCAGTCCGTGGTAATCTTCATACTATCGGCGTGCGTCCCGTCACTCATTGAGCGGAATTCGCGCGAGACACGTCCACGAGTGACGGGCCCGGCGGATGCAGTCAGGCCGATGTGGGGCTCCCTGAACGATTCGATAGACGCGCGCCACATCTTCGAGGAAGCGATGCGGCTGTTTGCAACGAGGAAACATCACCAGAATCGCGCGGCAGTGGATCCGTGGACGATCGTGCATTTCGGGTCGGGACTGGCTGCCGGGTTGATGGAGGTGCCCGCGTCGCTCGCGGCCGGCGCTGCCGTCGGCTACGAAGTCGTCGAGCAGGTGCTCGAGCGCCACGAGTGGGGAAAGGAGCTGTTCGAGACGAGCGGGCCGGAGACCGTTGCGAACGCGATCGTGGACGTGGTCGTGTTCATGGCCGGCTACCACATCGGCAGGTGGTGGAATACCACGGGGCGACGACGGTGATGAAGGTACTTTGCGCAGGCGACGTGCACATCGGTCGCCGATCATCACGACTGCGCGTCGAGGCTGACGGTCGAACGGTTTCGACCGCGGCGTGCTGGGGCCGGATCGTCGACCTGGCGGTGTCGGAGCGGGTCGACGTCGTGGCGCTGAGCGGGGACGTGGTGGACCAGGCGAACCGCTACTACGAGGCGATCGGCCCGTTCGAAGCGGGGATCAGGCGGCTGGAGGCGGAAGGAATCGTCACAGTCGCGGTGGCCGGCAACCACGACCACGACGTGCTGCCGCGGCTGGCAGAGTCGCTTGCCCCCGAATCGTTCCGGCTGCTGGGTCGGGGTGGCAGGTGGGAGCGGACGACGATTCGTCTGGGCGACGAGGTACTCCACGTCGACGGGTGGTCGTTTCCGGCGAGGGAATACGCCGAGAGCCCGCTCGTCACCTATGACCTGTCGCCAGCCGACCATGGATTCGTTCTCGGACTGCTCCACGCCGACCTGGACCAGCCACGGAGCAGCTACGCACCGGTGACGCTCGCGGAGCTCCGTGCGCGCCCGGTGCACTTCTGGCTCCTGGGTCACATTCATGCTCCCCGTGCGGAGGAGGCCCCGGGTCAGGCCGCCGTCCTCTACCCCGGCTCCCCTCAGGCGATGGACCCGGGTGAGCGGGGCGAGCACGGCGTCTGGATCCTGGACGTCGGCCCCGGCGGCGCCGTCAGCCGGTGTATGGTCCCGCTCTCGACGGTTCAATACGAGACCGTCGAGGTCGACCTGACCGGGATCGAGGAGCCGCACCGGGCGGACCAGCTCGTCGTGGACGCCGTGAAGCAGGCGCTAGCCGGGGCCATGTCCGGGTCCGGTCACCTGAGCCACCTGTCGTGCCGGGTGCGGGTTACGGGGCGAACGCCATTGCATCGCGAACTCGCCGATTCGTTGCAGCGGCTGCGGCTGGACCTCCAACTCACGTCGGGTCCGGTCACGGCGTGGGTAGAGTCGGTACAGGTTGATGCGCGTCCCGCTGTCGACCTCGAGGAGCTCGCACGCGGGCGGGACGCGGCCGGCGTCGTCGCCAACCTCCTCCTCGCCCTCGAACGTGGCGAGCTGGAAGCGGTGGCGGAATTGCTCGGGAGAGCGCGGGAGCGGGCGGCGGCGGTACGTCGGGCGAAACCCTACCTGGCGCTGCCGGGGGACGTCAACCTGGATGATGGCACAGTAGCCGCCGCGCTGGCCGACCGCGCTGCCCTCCTCCTCGATCACCTCCTTGCCCAGAAGGCCGAATGAGCGGTGCGCTGCGATTCGAACGGCTGCGCGTCCGGAGGATGCCCGGAATCGACTCGGAGTACGTGCTCCCGGAGCTGGCGCCCGGGTTGAACGTCATTCACGGCCCGAACGCGTCCGGGAAGACGACGACGGCGCGGGCGCTCGAATCGATCCTCTGGCCGCGCGACGCGGCGCCGCGCCTCGCCTCGCTCGATGCCACGTTCATGCTGGGCGAGGACCGGTGGACCGTCGACCTGGATGGGGGGAGCGCTCGCTGGCAGCGCAACGGCCAGGATGTGGACTCGCCGTCAGGGGTCCCCGCCCCGACGAGCCGTGATTGCTATCGCTTCCCCCTGCACGAGCTGATCACCGGGGTCGACCAGCGCCTCGCCGAGGAGATCGTCCGGGTTTCGGCCGGCGGCTACGATTTGAAGGCCGCCGCGGCGCCGCTCGGCGCGCGTGACACGGTTACCCGCAACGCGACGGCACGCAAGCAAGCCTGGGACGCGGCGCGTGCGCGCCTCGAAGCGGCGCGGCAGAAGCAGGCCGAGCTGTTCCAGGACGAGAGGCGGATCGAAGATCTCCGGCGGGACGAAGAGGCGGCGGAGGCCGCCGAGCGGCGTGCGCGCCTGCTCGAGCGGGCGGTCGCACACGCGCGGGCGGTGGCGGAGGCGGAGCGCGCCGCCGCAGCGCTGGCCGCTTACCCCGAAGCCATGGGCGCTCTCCACGGTGACGAGGTAGCCAGACTCGCGGAGCTCCGGCGAAAGGCCGAGGAGGCGAGAGTCGAGCTCGGGAAGGCGGAGGATCGGCTCCGTGAATCGCGCTCGATGCTGGAACTGGCGGGCCTGCCGGAAGGCGGGGTGGCGCAAAGCGTGATCACGGCGCTCAGGACGCGCCTGGAGGAAATCCGGGAGCTGGAACGGACGATCGCGAACAGTCGGCAGGATCTCGCCAGCGCCGAGAAAGCGCGCGACGAGGAGCTGCGCCTGCTCGGTGACTTCGCCGATGAGAAACGACTCCGCGAGATCGACATCGGATCGGTGGCGGAGATCGAAGACTTTGCCCAGAATGCCGAGGCGGCGCGCGCCGAGCGGGAGGCGGTCCGGGCGCTGCTCGACCTCGTGGGCGAAAGTGAAGCTCCCGCGGACCTCGAGCGGGTGCGGCGGGGAGTGGACGCTCTGCAGGGCTGGCTCCGGTCGCCGGGACCCTCCCTGGCTGAGGCACGGCTGAGGCGCATCGCGCTGGTCGCGGCAGGGGCGCTGATCGTCGCCGGCGCCGCGGGCGGGTTCTCCGGCTCGCCGATCCTGTGGCTCGCTGCCGTGGTAGGTGTGATCCTTCTCGCGCTGGCCACAAGCGCGCGAGGCGAGGTGGGCTCGCGGGAGGTCTATCGCCGGGAGCTCGAGCAACTCGGGATCGGTTCTCCCGGGGCGTGGGAGCACGGAGCCGTCGGCGAGTTCCTCGATCAGCTCATCCGGCAGTTGGAGGCTGGCCGCGAGGCGGCCCGGCGCGCCGACCACCGCGCTGAGCTCGAGAAGAGGCTCACGCGCCTGGATGGTGAAAGGGCAGGGCTCGAGGAGCGGCGCCGGGAGCTGGCCGCCCGCCTCGGCGCAGCACCCGACGCTTCAGCACCTCGACTCGCCTGGCTGTGCAGCCGCATCGCCCGCTGGCAGAACGCCGTCGCGGAGGTCGCGGCGCTCACCGCGGGAATCGAGGAGGCGACAGCGCAGCTCACGACCGCCCTGCGGGAAGCCGCATCACGTGTCGCCCTGTACGGCTATGCCGGTGAACTGACCGGGAGCGCCGACCTGAAAGGGGTTATCGACGACCTCGACGCACGCCGTGAACAGCACGACCGGGCCGCCGCCACGCTCCGGGAGGCGGAGCGCGCGCGGGAAACGGCGGAACGAACGATCGCTGAGGTCGAGTCCGCGCGAATGACGATATTCGAACGCTTCGGCCTCCTGGATCTGGAGGGTGCCGACGCCGAGCGAGCCATCGTCGAGTGGTGCCGGGATCATCCGGGCTTCCTGAAGGCCAGGGAGCGTAAAGTGGCGGCGGAAGGCGCGGTCGAGCAGGCGCGCAAGGAGGTCGCTGCGACTGACGGATTCACCCCGGACCTCCTGGATCGCAACGAGGACGAACTCGTCGATGACCTCGCGATAGCTCGTGAACGAGCCGCAGAGCTCCAGCGGATCCGTGAGGAGATTACGGAGATCCGGACGCGCGTGCACGAAGCGAAGAGCAGCCATGCGGTTGAAGAGGCACTCGCCGAATACGAGCATTGCGAGGCAGAGCTGATCGAGGCGCGGGAGACCGACACGCTCGCCGCTGTCGCATCCGTACTCGTGGACTACGTCCAATCGGTGACGCGCGAGTCGCATCTGCCGCAGGTCTTTCGCCGTGCCCGGGAGCTGTTCACGAGGATCACGCACGGGAGATACAGACTCGACTTCGCCCCCGGGAACCCACCCGTGTTCCGGGCGACGGAAACGTCGACGGGGATCGGACGTGCCCTCGATGAGCTCTCCAGCGGCACCCGCGTACAGCTCCTCATGGCAGTCCGCATCGCATTCGTCGAAGAGCAGGAGGCCGCCGGAGTAAAGCTCCCCCTCGTGTTCGACGAGACGCTGGGGAACAGCGACGACGCGCGGGCGGAGGCGATCATGGAAGCGATCCTCACCCTGGCCGCGGACGGCCGGCAGGTCTTCTACTTCACCGCCCAGCCGGACGAGGTAGGGAAGTGGCGTATGGTGCTGGGGCGGCGGCCGGAGGTCCCACACCGGATCATCGATCTGGCCCACGCCCGTCGCCTGGCGGCGCACGATGGGTTCACTCCCGCCATCGCGGACGTGCCACGCGAGCAGGTTCCCGAACCGGATGGGATGACGCAAGAGGAGTATGGCCGGGTTCTCCTCGTACCGCCGCTCGACCCGGAGGGCGACATCGGCAGCGTCCACCTCTGGTATCTGTTCGACGATCTCGATGCGCTGTACCGCCTGCTCCGAGTGCACGTGGAAAGCTGGGGTGCGCTCCGGACGCTCGTGGAGAGCGGCGGTGCGCCGCTACTCGGCCAGGACGAATCCGTCTACCGTCGGGCGGAGGCGGCGGTTCGGGCGCTCGAGCGCGCGTTCAGTCTCGTCCGTATCGGCCGGGGGAAGAAGGTCGACCGCAGCGTGCTCGACGCGTCAGGTGCGGTGAGCGGCAGCTTCATGGACCGGGTCGCCGAACTGTGCCGAGAGTGCGGCGGCGATGCGAAGGACCTCCTGGAGCGCATGCGCGTGGGCGCGGTGCCGCGCTTCCGGAACGACGCGCGGGAGCGCCTCCGCGACTACCTGCTGGACAACGGGTACCTCGACGAGCGTGACCCGCTCGGCCATGAGGAGCTGCGACTGCGGACGCTCGCCGCCGTCGCACGTGAGATCGACGAGGGGCGGCTCACGCCGGCGGACGTGGACAGGCTCCTCGCGCACCTCGGGGTCCGGGTGCCCGTGCCGGCGGCGTAGGGCACCCTGCTTCCATTGCGATTCCACGCCCGACTCGCTGAACCCGGGCTACTCGCCGCGCCCGCACAGCGATCCCGCACCCGTCCCCCTGCTTCGGGACCCCGAGCTCCCTCGATCCGATGGTCCGGAGAGCCGACTCCGCCGTATCGCCCCGCGTCGTCCCTATGACTCCATTCCTGCCCAGCGTCCGCGGAGCCTGGCACCGGTTGTGCCCACCTGTCGCGTGGGAACGTTGGTCGAATGGGTGCGCGTCTGCCTGGGGGAGCGGCGAGCGATGGAAGAGAGGGACCTGGATCTCGACGTGCCGGTCACGCCCGAGCAGTGGGAGATCCTGGCGCGGACGGCGGAAGCCATCGGTGACGAACGGGGTTTCCGGACGGATCGCAACGACCCGCCCGCGATCCACGTGCACCTGACCGCGGAGCGCGCGCCATCCCGGTGGCGGGACTGGATCTCGCCGCGGGACCGGTACGGCGAGCCGGAGCGTCACGCGGCGCGATTCGAGTTCAACGACGGCCGACCGGTCGCGCGCGTCGACCCGTGGATTGCGCCGGAACCTCCCGCCGTTCTGCCGCAGGAGGTCGACGTCATGCAGCAGGACCTGGAGCGCTGGGTCCGGAACCGGTGGCACGAGTTGCTCGAGGAATCCGGGATCCACTACGTCCGCGGCCACACTACGGAAGCGTGAGAGCCCGGGACGAGCGCGGCGCTGGCGCCGCACTCATCCGCCACGGGCGAGCCGCACCGCGGCAACGACCAGCACGATACCGACGATCGCATTGATCCGTCCCAGCCACGCCGCCTGACGCCGGAGCTTCAGTGCTTCCGGCGTGCCGGCGCGGACGCGCGCGGACGCCGGTCCGACGACGAAATCGTGAATCGCGCTGATCACGATCATCGTTGCCACCGACACCAGCTTCCACGCCAGGGCGTGCCCGTACGGCGTCGTCCAGAAAGAGCCGTCGCCGAGTGTGGTCCAGGCGAGCATTCCGCGGAAGTGCAGATTCAGCAGGCCGGTCAGCACGAGCCCCGCGATCGCAATCCATCCCACGCGCCGGAACTGCGTCCCCAGCGAGCTGAACAGCTTCGCCCGCAACTCGGGCGGCTCGATCCTGCGTATGGTGGGCGCGCCGACCGCGGCGAAGAAGAACATCCCGCCGAGCCAGAGCAGCGCGGCCAGCACGTGTACCGTCACGTTCAGGTAGTACCAGGACATCGCGGCAACCGCCTCCGAAGGAGTGCCCTCGCATTCGCTGAATGTTAACGGTTCAGCGCGGCGCGTCTGTCGGGAATATCCCCACGTGTCCCGGGGTCGGAGGACCTCGTCGGGAGGGCGACGTGCCGGAACGTGCATTGCCCGGTGGCGTTGCAGGAGGTGCAATGGCGCGAGAACGGAAACAAGTACTGCGCAGCGCGGCGGACTTCTTCCCGGACCGCATTACGCTCGCCACGCTGCGGGCGGCGGCGCGGGGGTGCAGGGGTTGCGACCTCTACCAGCGCGCCACGCAGACCGTCTTTGGTGAAGGCCCTGCGCGAGCCCGCGTGATGCTGGTGGGCGAAAAGCCCGGAGACCGCGAAGACCTCGAAGGCAGGCCGTTCGTGGGACCGGCCGGCCTGCTCCTCGACCGCGCGCTCGAAGCAGCGGGGATTTCCCGCAAAGAGGTCTACGTGACCAACCTCGTCAAGCACTTCAAATGGGAGGAGCGCGGGAAGCGACGATTGCACAAGAAGCCCAATCAGGCGGAGATCCGTGCGTGTCGCCCGTGGCTCGAGCAGGAGATCGCCGTGGTGCGGCCGCTCGTGCTCGTGTGTCTCGGCGCGACAGCCGCCCATGCGCTGATCGGTCGGGGGTATTCGGTCCGGGCACAGAGAGGCGAGTGGGTTGCGTCGCCGCTGGCACGCTACGTGACGGTTACGGTCCACCCGTCATCGATCCTGCGCCAGCGCGACGACATCAGCCGTCGCCGGGAGCGGGACCGGTTCATCGACGACCTGCGGAAGGTCACCGAAGTGCTGGGGCGGGAGGCCCGGCGGGAGGCCGCCTGAGCGGGGGCCCGGCGACAGGCGACCTCCTTTCCGCGAGCCGGATCTCACCGAAGCGTTGTCAGATACTCGACCACATCGACAAGCTCCTGCGCCGTCAGTGTGGTCTCCAACCCTTCGGGCATGAGCGACTGCTCAGCCGGGAGGATCAACGTGACCTCGGACCGCGGATACGTCTGCGTGAACCCGCCGGCGAGCTTGACCGATACCTGCGTCGCGGTCTCGCTGACGATGATGCCTGTGACTTCGGTGCCGTTGGCCAGCCGGATCGTAGAACCCTCGTAGTTGAACGAGATGCCGGCGCTGGGCTCGAGGATGGCCGTGTAGAGCGCCTCCTTTCCCAGCTTGGCGCCGATGTCGGAGAGGCCGGGCCCGAAATCGATGCCGGTGCCGTTCACCTGGTGGCAGAAGGCGCACGCCCGCGCGAAAGCGGCCTGTCCGCGCTCCGCGTTGCCGGTCCGCTGCACGAGCTCCTCGATGGGTGGCAGGACCTGTCCGTCGGCCGTCCGGTTTTCGGGCGACGGGAGCACCTCCGCGGCGCCGTTGCGTACGACTGCCCGCGGCGACGCGAAGAGCACGGCGGCGGCCGCGTCGATCAGCTCGGGCGGGATCTGATTGGCCTGCACGAGCTGGAGGAGCCGGCGGTCGCCGGTGGCCGGGGCGTCCGGCGACAGCTGCCCTCCGGGTCCGGCGGGGAGCCGCGCAAACGCCTGAATCGCGGCCTCTCTCAGCGCGAGGGGCTTCGTCGCGTCCAGCGCCGTCTCCTCGATGATGGCCTGCGGGGCCGTCCCGCCGATGTAGCTCAGGGCGATGACGGCAGCGCGCGCCTGGTCGGCGTTGCCGCTTTCGATCGCGGCACGGAACGGCTCGGGGCCGACCCAACCTGCGGCGACGCGCGCCGCAAGGATTCCCGCGTCGTCCTCTGGATTCGTGAGCGCCATGCGCACGAGGTCCGGCGCCCGGTCGCGAATGTCGAAGCGGCTCGCCAGCTCCACGAACAGATTTGTGCCCGCGTTCGCGGCCATGGCCCGATCCACGATCGAGCGGATCTCGGCGGTAACCTCGAGGGTGGACTGGTCCATCAACATCAGCGCGAGGGCGGCGGCCGCCGGCTGCGTCGTCGCGGTGGCCCGCGCGATGTCGAGGAGCGCGCGCTCGCGCTCCGCGCCGTCGTGGAAGTCCAGCGCTCGGAAGTAGCGCTCCCGATTCGGCCCGGCTTCCGGCGATCCGATGATCTGGACGAGCAGCGGGAGCGCTTCAGCGGTGCGGGCGCGCCAGACGATGTCCCGCCCCGCGGGCGAGTTCCATTCCTCACCGGCCAGATCCCTCCAGGCCGGGAAGAAGTCGTCCCATTTCCCGTCTGCGGCGATGCCGAGCGCTTCCAGGTACCACCGGTCGTTCCCGTCGTGGTGCCGGGCGAGTCTGGCCCACAATTCGGCCGCGTCCTGGCCGTCCTCGTACCGCAGCGCGAGCGCTGCTTCACGCCGGACGTGCGGCGAGGGGTCGTCCACCACGCGTTCCACGACTCCGAGAATGTCGCGATCCAGCATGCGCGCGGCGCGGATCGCGGTCACCCGGATGTCGGGATTCGGGTCCGACAATGCCTCGTCGATGATCCCCGGCGTTATCCGGGCCAGGACCCAGAGCGCCCGGGCGCGCATGTGCGGTTGGGAGTCTGCCCAGAGCTCGCGGAGCGCCGGTACCGCCGCCTGGCCGAGCTCGAGGAGGCGCTGGAACGCCAGATATCGCGTCTCGGTACCGGGGCTGCGCAGCGCCTCGACCGCGCCGGCAGGCGAGGAAAGATCCGGTGGCGTCACGCGGTAGGGATGTCCGGGTGGCGCGATCCTGATGATCCGGCCGTAATCGAAGTTTTGCGCCGCGTGCCCACCCACGCCCTGGTCGTACCAGTCAGCGACGAAGAGCGAACCGTCTGGCGCGACCGCGACGTCCACGGGGCGGAAGAGCGGATCATCGATCGAGCGGAGGACGTTGACCATTCCGGCGGCGTACCCTGCACCACTCGGTTCCGCCGGGTACGCGCGCACGACGCGGGGACCCGCATCCGCGTGGATCACGACGTTGCGGAACTGCTCGGGGAGGAGCGTCCCCTCATAGACGGTCATCCCCGCGGGCGAGCCCGCGCCGGTCTGGAGCAGGTTCGGGACGACGCCGGGGTCGTTCTGGTGCCAGTGCTGGAGTGGCACTGCCGGCTCCATCCCGACACGGTTTGTTCTCCACGCCGCTCCCGTCAGCTCGTCCCGGTAGCCGAAGTTGCCGAACTCCATCACGTAGTTGATGCGGACGCCGCGGTTCCCGTCGTCGTCGTTGTCACTCTGCCAGATCGTGCCGTACGAATCCAGCGCCAGCTCGACCGGGTTCCGGAAGTTGTGGCCCAGAACCTCGAACCCGGTCCAGTCGGTATTCACGCGCATGACTAGCCCCTGGCGGTAGACATCGCCGTCGGGAACGACCTGGTTGCCGGCGCGGTCGACGATGATGTCACCTGCGGGATCACGGAAGGGTCCGCCCACGTTACCGGTATTGAAGTAGAAGCGGCCGTCGGGTCCGAAGACCAGGCTGTGCGCGCCGTGGTCGTGGTCGTGCGGGTCGCGCTGGTAGATGATCTCCTTCTCGTCAGCTATGTCGTCGCCGTTGGTGTCGGTGAGCCTGAAGATGTACTGGTACGCGGAGACGATGACGCTGTTGCCCAGTACCAGGATCCCCATTGCCGAGTCGATGTCGCGCCCTTCGTAGAACACCTTGTGGGTGTCCGCCCGCCCATCACCATCCGTGTCTTCGAGGATGACGATGCGGTCGCCCGTCTCGCGCACCGGGTAGTTGGGCCGGATCGAATTGCGGTAATTGTGCCCTTCCGTGAGCCAGACGCGGCCGCGGGCATCGACGTCAATGGCGATGGGATTCACGATCATGGGGGATTCAGCGAATACCACCGCTTCGAGCCCCTCGGCCGTTTCGAGTCCTTCGATGGTCGCAGCGGCCGGTCGGGTCAACGGAAGCGCGAAC
>DATMSC010000604.1:0-4126 GCA_035565595.1 Longimicrobiales bacterium
CATCTCCGCGAACGCTTCCTGCGGGCGCAGGTCGCGGTGAGCGGCGCCAACTTCGCCATTGCGGAGACGGGCGCCGTGGGCGTGGTCGAGTCCGAGGGGAACGGCCGGATGTGCCTGACACTCCCCCGCGTCCTCATCACCGTCATGGGGATCGAGAAGATGCTCCCCACGTGGCGCGACCTCGAGGTTTTCCTCCAGCTCCTCCCGCGCTCGTCGACGGGGGAGCGGATGAACCCGTACACGAACTTCTGGACGGGGGTCACCCCCGGCGACGGCCCGCAGGAGTTCCACCTGATCCTGCTGGACAACGGCCGTACGCGCGTGCTACAGGACGAGGTCGGACGGCAGGCGCTGCGGTGCATCCGGTGCAGCGCGTGTCTGAACGTGTGCCCGGTGTACGCGCGGACAGGCGGCCACACCTACCAGTCGGTCTATCCGGGCCCGATCGGCGCGATCCTGACGCCACAGCTCGTGGAAGTACACCAGGCGCCGTCGCTGCCGTACGCCTCCTCACTCTGTGGCGCGTGTTACGAGGTGTGTCCGGTCCGCATCAACATCCCCGAAGTGCTGGTCCATCTGCGCGGGAAGGTGGTGGAGCGGCAGCAGTCGAAGGCCTCGAACCTGTTCTCGACGGAGGCCACGGGGATGCGGGTCCTGCGCTGGGCGTTCGGGAAAGCATCGCGGTATGAGCGGATGCAGCGGCTGGCACGGCGGGCGCAGGCGCCGATCGCCAGGGACGGCTGGATCCGGTGGATGCCGGGGATGCTCTCGGGGTGGACCGCCGCTCGCGACATGAACGCGGTGGCGAACCAGACGTTCCGTGAATGGTGGCGGGCGAACCGGTGAGGAACGACAAGGAGCTCGTGCTGTCGCGCATTCGCGCGGCCCTCGGCAGAACCCGGCATGCCCCGCCGACGTTGCCGGCGCAGCCGGAGTATCTGGTGCGCGACGAAGCGCCCCGAGAAGAGATCATCGCCCGTTTCATCGAGCGGGCCGCGGACTACCGCGCGCTGGTGCAGCGGATCGCGCCGGGGAGCGAGCGGACGGCGATCCAGGAGGCGCTCGCGCGCCGGGGCGTGCAGAAGCTCGCCATACCCGCCGATCTCCCCGACGAGTGGCGCCCGGATGGCGTCGAGCTGCTGATCGACGGCGACGTCCCGTTGACCTACGAAACGCTGGACAGGTCGGACGGCGTGCTCACCGGGTGCGCATGCGCCGTGGCACAGACGGGGACGCTGGTCCTGAACGGCGGCCCGGCGCAGGGGCGCCGTGCGCTGACGCTGCTCCCGGACTACCAGCTCTGCGTCGTGCTGGCCGATCAGATCGTGGGGCTCATGCCCGAAGCCGTGCGCAGGCTCGCGCCGGCAGACGGCGAGCACCCCCGGCCCGTCACCTTCATCTCCGGCCCTTCGGCCACCTCGGACATCGAGCTGAACCGGGTGGAAGGGGTCCACGGCCCCCGCACGCTGGACATCCTCGTGGTAGGATAACGCACCCGAGCGCTGCCGGTGAACAGCGGTCGAACCATCGCGCCCTGCCTGTAGAAGGCAGGGCGCTTTTCGTTGCCTGCGGTGGTACCTCAGCCCGGCGGCGGTGGTGGAGGTGAGGCCGGGCGCGCGGCCATGGGGACGCGACCCGGGCCGAAGCTGCCCGGGGGCGGGCCGCGGCGCACCTGCTCGGCGGGCGGTCCCGGCTCCCGCGCCCGTTCCAGGTCCAGCGTCGCCTCGCCGGTGATCAGGCGGATCCCGCGCTGGTAGGTCACCCACGCCCATGCCCACTGCATCATCACGATGAGGCGGTTCCTGAATCCGATCAGGTACAGGATGTGGACGAAGACCCAGAGCAGCCACGCCGGCAGCCCGCTGAAGCGCAGGCGGCCGAAGTCTGCGACAGCCGCGGCGCGCCCGATGGTGGCCAGGTTCCCCTTGTCCCGGTAATGGAAGCGTTTGCGCGGCTTCCCCCCGAGGTCGCGGCGAATGGTGCGACCGACGTACCTCCCCATCTGCATGGCGGCCGGTGCCACGCCGGGGACGGGCTTGCCGTTCTCCTCGAGCGCGGCCAGGTCGCCGACCACGAAGACCTCGGGGTGGCCGGGTATCGAGCAGTCGGGCTCGACCTTGACGCGGCCGGCGCGGTCGACCTCGGCGCCGAGCCGGGTGCCGAGGCTCGAAGCCGCGACGCCCGCAGCCCAGAACACGTTCCCGGCGGCGATCGTGCGGTCACCGAGGTACACGGTTCCGGGTTCCAGCCGCGTGACGAGCGCGTTGGTCTGCACCTCGACGCCGAGCCGTTCGAGCTGGCGCTGCGCCTTCTCCGAGAGATCCGGCGGATAGGCGGGGAGGACGCGGGGTCCGCCCTCGAGCAGGAGGATACGGGTCGTGGTGGTGTCAATGGCGCGGAAGTCCTGGGGCATGACTTCGCGTGCGATCTCGGCCATGGCGCCCGCCAACTCGACGCCGGTCGGGCCGGCGCCGATGATGACGAAGGTCAGGAGGCGGCGGCGGGTTTCGGGATCCGCCTCACGTTCGGCGGCCTCGAAGGCGAGGAGGAAACGCTTCCGGATCTCGGTGGCGTCGTCCAGCGTCTTGAGCCCGGGCGCGATGGCTTCCCATTCGTCGTGGCCGAAGTAGGCGTGCGTCGCGCCGGTGGCGAGGACGAGGTAGTCGTACTCGAGCGTGCCGTCACGCAGGCGGACAATACGTGCGTCCGGGTCCACGTCGACAGCCTCGCCCATCCACACCTCGACGTTCTCCTGCCTGCGCAGTATGGATCGGATCGGGACTGCCACATCCGCGGGTGAGAGCGACGCCGTCGCGACCTGGTAGAGGAGGGGTTGGAAGACGTGGTGATTGCGCCGGTCGATGAGCATCACGTCGACAGGGGCGCGGGCGAGAGAGCGGGCGCAGTACAATCCGGCGAAGCCGCCGCCGATGATCACGACACGCGGCCGCCGGGCCGAGGGGTCTCGACGTCTGTCCACCAATTGTGCGGCCATCCCATGCTCCATGGACCGGCACGCCGGTTCCTCCGAATTCAACCCGCATGTGACCTGAAAGTGCCGTGCCGGCCGGCGGCGGAAGCCCTGTTCCGCTGGCCGGATCCGCGGGCCCGGGCCGCCTGCCAGGACCTCGAAGCCGCACGGATCTTGCACTTTCCGGGACGAATCGCTAACCAGACATTGGCATTGCTGCTACTCGAACCCGCTGGCAGGAGCTCCGGATGGCTGACCAGGCAACGGGCGGGATACGCCTGCAGGTCGCGGGCGCGAAATCGCAGGACGTGGGCAAGGGCACGGCCCGGCTGAGTCGTGCCGCGATCCAGTCGCTGGGCGTCCGTGAGGGCGACGTCATCGAGATTGCCGGGAAGCGTGGCACCGCAGCGATCGCGCTCCCGCCCTACATGGAGGACGAGGGGCTCGACATCATCCGGCTGGACGGACTCCAGCGCGCGAACGCCGGGGTCAGCATCGGCGACATGGTCGAGGTGCAGCGGGCGGAGGCAAAGCCGGCCAGGCGCCTCGTCCTGGCGCCCGCGAGCCAGAACCTGCGGCTCGCAGGCTCGGGCGAAATGCTGCGCCGCACGCTGTACCAGCGCCCGCTCGTCGCCGGCGACATCATCTCGACCTCCGTCTACCGCCGCACCGCCGGCCCCGCCGACGGCAACCTGTTCCCCGAGGACATCTTCCGAATCTTCTTCGAGCAGCCCGCCTTCGGGCTGCAGGAGATCCGGTTGCGGGTGGTCTCGACCACGCCGCGGGGTGTCGTGCGCGTCGTCGAGGACACGGAGATCGAGCTGCTCCCGGAATACGTCGACATGGAGGAGCCACGGCGTGCCGACGTGACCTACGATGACGTGGGCGGGATCGGCGCGGCGATCGATCAGGTGCGTGAGATGATCGAGCTGCCCCTCAAGTATCCGGAGCTGTTCCAACGGCTCGGGATCGATCCGCCGAAAGGGGTGCTGCTCCACGGACCGCCCGGGACCGGCAAGACGCTGCTTGCGCGTGCCGTGGCGAACGAGTCCGACGCGCAGTTCTTCCACATCGCCGGTCCCGAGATCATGGGGCGCTACTACGGCGAGTCGGAGGAGCGGCTGCGGGACGTGTTCCAGCGGGCGCAGCAGCAGG
>DATMSC010000605.1:0-1549 GCA_035565595.1 Longimicrobiales bacterium
GGTGGCACCCACGCGACATCGACGCGGAAGCGGCGGATTGCCCTCCGCTGGGCATTCCGTCGCAGCCACGCAGTCGTCGCCGTCTCCCGCGGCGCGGCACGTCACCTCGAGTCGACGTTGCGGCCGGCGAGGCCGGTAGTACAGGTGATCCACAACGGGATCCGGCCGGTGCGCGGAGAGGGCGCGGGGGTTCGCCGGGAGCTTGGTGTGCGCGAGGGTGAGATCCTGTTCCTCGCGGTCGGCAACCTCTATCCGGTCAAGGGCTACGCCATACTGATGCGGGCGCTGGCCACGATGCGGCGCGATCACCCGGAGCTGGCGTGGCGCCTCGCCATTGCAGGCAAGGCTACGTTCGATGGCCCCCTGGACGACGAAGGGAGAGCGCTGCGCGAGGCGGCGGAAAAAGGCGGCTTTTCGGACCGGGTCCACCTCCTCGGGCACCGGAGCGACGTGCCCGATCTCCTCGCCGCGTCGGACGTGTTCGTCATGCCGTCGCTTTCGGAAGGGCTACCCATCGCACTGCTGGAGGCAATGTTCGCGGGTCGCGCCATCGTCGCGTCGGCCGTGGGCGGGATCCCCGAGGCGATCCGCCCGGAGGTCGACGGCGTGCTCGTGCCGGCGGGAGAGCCTGCGGCGCTCGCTTCCTCACTGGTCCGCGCGGCGACGGACCCGTCCCTTCGATCAAAGCTCGGGCGGAGCGCGGGGCAACGCGCCGTGGAGCGGTTCCACGTGCACACGATGACGGCCGCCTACCTGCGCCTCTACCAGGAATCGCTGGCCACCGCCCGCCGTCGATTCCCGGCGTCCTCCTTCGCCCGCCTGATCATGCGCTGACCGCTCACTCCTGAACGGACGCCGCCGCACCCGCGCGTCGCCCGAACGGCCTCGCAGAGGTTCGCCCGGCGGGTGCATCGCGATCCACGAATCGGTCCGAGATCGTCGTCTCGAGCTCTGTGACACTTTCGCCATCGACGAAGATGCGGTACCAGAGCTCGATACCGAGTGCGCTCCAGATCACGTCCGGATCCAGGAGCGGCGCCAGCAGGGCGGCCGGGTCGAGCACGCCACGATCTAGGCAGCGTTCGGCGCGCAGGACACCGTTGATGAGGGTGGCCGGTGCCGACCGTAGCCAGTCGCGCATTGGAACGGGGAAGGGCGCCTTGTCGCGTCTGTGCACGACCTCAGCCGGCAGCCACGTTGCCACGACATTGCGGAGCAAACCCTTTGGCACGAGCCCCGGGACCTTCTGTTCCGGGGGCACAGTCGCCATGTATTCGACGATCCGGTGATCCAGCAGAGGCACACGCGACTCCAGCGACCACGCCATGCTCGCCCGGTCCTCGAGGTGCAGGAGGCCGGGGAGGTACACGCGTAGATCGTGGTAGAGACACGCGCCGAAGAGATCGTCCGTGGGGGCTTCGATGAACGGGCGCAGGTACTCCGCCCTCGCGTCGTGCCCGCGGACCAGCGTCCGCATCGCGGGGTGCAGGAGCGGGTGCTCGGCGGGCGGAGGGCCGCAGTGGAGCGCCGCCCATTGATCCGCCGGTGA
>DATMSC010000606.1:0-2752 GCA_035565595.1 Longimicrobiales bacterium
GACCGGGGTCTCGCCGCCGGTCGGATCGGCCCTGCGGCGTTCAGCCGCACTGGTGCCGCGAAGTTGCAGAGCCGCGAAGGCAATCTACCCTTCAACGCACCCTGCAATGTGCCGAAGCCCGGCTCCAGATACCGTTCCGGGCCGATCCAGTTGACACGCGGCGAGTTGCCCGGCATACTGACGCACAAATGTTGTAAACGGTCTGGCCGACGTGCGTGCGCTCCCGCCACTCTTGCCGCGGCGCGACGTCAGTTCGACGGACCGGACCAGGCGCGAGTTGCATGGCGAACATCGTTCGGGCGAATCCGAGTCGAGAGACTACCGGGCATTGACGTGGTGCGCCATTCCGGTGCACTGCGCGGTGCCCGGTATTCGCTTCCACTCGGGCCGCCCCTCGCGACGAACGCCGTGCCATCCGCGCTGAATCTGCTTTCGTGCGCCGCTACGATGTGCTGGCGCAAACAATCACGTCATGGGTCCCCGAGGAGGTCCCTAATGTTGAAACGAGTCGTGTTGGCAGCGCTGCCGCTCGCCATCGCGCTGGGGCTCGTGTACCGCACGGCGGTATCCGGGCCGCAGGACGGGCAGCCGGTGCTCCCGGATGTCTGGTCGTCCCTGGCGCAGCAGCAACAGGCGGACGTCCGGAACATCCGCGTCCCGGAAGGTTTCGTCGTGGAGGAGGTCCTCCCGCCGGAACTGGCGTACAGCGTGGTTGCGCTCACCTTCGATTCGCAGGGCCGGATGGTCCTGGGGAAGGAGTTCGGCAACGCGGTGACCCTGTACCCGCAGCCGGACGGGACATATGAGCAGCGCATCTTTACGGACCAGGTCTACCAGCCGCAGGGACTGTTTTTCGACGGACCGGACCTGATCTTCGACGGCTCCGGCCCGCAGGGCGTCGGCCTGTACAGGGTCATCGACAACGACGGCGACTCGCGTGCGGATGCCATCGAGCTGATCGAGCTGGCTGACGGCACCATCAGCGACCACGGGCCGCACGCGCCGTTCTTCGGCCCGGATGGTTACCTGTACTGGGCACACGGCAACTTCTCGAATCTCTACCGCGACCCCTCGCCGTTGTCGCCGGTCCGCAACTACAAGGAGTGGAACCTCCTGGAGCGCCCGGACAACTTCGGCAACCAGTACGAGGGAGGACCCGGCGGCGTGTTCTTCCGCCGTCCGCTGCCGAGCAAGGGTGCCGGCTTCGACCCGGTCCCGGCGGCAGCCCGGGCCAGCGACTGGGAGCTGGTCGCCCACGGCTTCCGCAATCAGTACGACGGTGCCTTCAATCTCATGGGGGAGCTGTTCACGTACGATTCGGACATGGAGTGGGACCGGCATCTCCCGTGGTACCGCGGCACCTCCATCGCCCACGTGATCCCTGGCCACGACCACGGCTACCGCGAGGGCACGGGCAAGGCCGAATGGTACTTCGCCGACAAGGTCCCGCCGATCCAGGACGCGGGCCGTGGTTCGCCCACGGGCGTGACGTTCCTCCAGACGTATAACTATCCGGCCGAGTATTATGACATGCTCCTCTCGGCCGACTGGTCGCGCGGCCGCGTGATCGGCTCCCGCCTGATCAAGGACGGCGCTTCGTATCGCGCGGAGAGCATCAACTTCATTTACGGCGAGCCGCTGAACGTCACCGACCTCGAGGTCGGCCCGGACGGCAACCTCTACTTCGCGCTGGGTGGCCGCAGCACGATGGGCGGCATCTACCGCGTGCGGTACGTGGGGAACGACGCCATGGGGCAGCCGCCCGCCGCGACGCCACTCGACCGCGTCCTGACCATGATCCAGCCGCGCTCGGCCTACAGCCGCGAGCTGGCGCGTCAGACGAAGGCGGAGATGGGGAACGCCTGGGAGACGCAACTCGTGGCCGTCGCCCGTGACACGCAGCGTCCGGCCGAGCAGCGCGTGCGCGCCCTCGAACTGCTCCAGGTCTTCGGTCCGGTGCCGTCCGAGGAGCTGCTCGTTTCTCTCGGCAACGACGCCGCGTGGGAGGTCCGGGCAGCCTCGACGTATTACCTCGGCATGAAGACGACGGAGTCCGCTCAGCGCGAGCTGGCCCGGCGGCTCCATGACAGCGATCCCTTCGTGCAGCGGCGCGCCGCCGAGGCGCTCCTACGGACCGGCGTGCACCCGACACGCGACGTACCGGTGGATCCGGTGGCCGACGTCTTCCCGCTGCTCGCCAGCGACGACCAGCACGTGCGCCATGCGGGGCGGCTGCTCCTCTCGCAGCTCAACCCGAACGACTGGTCCAACGCGGCCATCGCGCTGGATGGCTTCCCGGAGGCGGTGCACGCGCAGATCGCGTATCTGTATTCGCTTACCGGTCCGGACAACTACACAGTCCGCCGGCTGGCACAGCGGCAGCTCGAGCTGCTCCGGACGAATCCCAGCGATGAGGACCTGCTCCAGCTCCTCCGCCTCATCGAAATCACGATCCTCGAGAGCAACGGCGTCACCAACTGGGCCGCGCAGAGTCCGACTCCCGGTCGCATGCAGGGCCCTGGCGCCACCGGGATCTACGGCGGAGCGCAGCCCGGCATCGGCGGCGGTGGCGGTGGTGGCGGCGGCGGTGGCGGCGGCCCCGTCTTCCAGCAGATCGGCGAGCTGCTCCTCGAGCGCTTCCCGACGAACGACTGGCGCCTGAACCGCGAGATCACCCGCGTGCTCGCCGCCCTCCAGACCCCCGGTTCGGTGCCGGCCATCACCGCGCGCCTTGCCCAGGGCGAGGGAGAGA
>DATMSC010000607.1:0-7580 GCA_035565595.1 Longimicrobiales bacterium
CGTGCCAGGTGGGACGCCGGCACGGATCCGGTTCGGGCCCGTGTCCGACCGCCGTAGCGACGACGACATCAGCTCCCGACCGGCGTCGTCCAGACCGATGCCCGCGTGTATGGCGGCGAGCAGCTCGGCCACGGCCTTTGCCGTGCCGGCATCACGTTCGTCATCGGCGAATGCGGCCTGCGCCTCTGCCCTCGCCGCGGCGGCAACGCCCGCACTCCTCGATTCGAACTCCGACAGCGTCCACGCCTGGAGTCCGTCGCGCTCCGGGATCCCGCGCCAGTCGGCAAAGACCTCGCGCATGGAGCGGTCGACCGTGAGGTCGCGGATCCCCAACGCCGTGAGCTGCCGCATGACTTCGCCGGGTCCGCCGAGCGTGCGCAGCAGGACGTCCGATGCCGTATTGTCGCTGTGCGCGAGACTCCGCTCGACGAGCTGCGCGACTGTCGCCCGGGCACCCGCCCTGAGCGGCGTCTCCCCGGGCGCCAGATCCCCCACCGTAACCTCGAGCGTGTCCGTCGGCCGGAGTCCGCCGCGCAGCGCCGCGTACGCCACAGCGAGCTTGTAGACGCTGGCCAGCACGAAGCGGCGGTCATCATTGAATGCAGCGAATCGGCGAGAGTCCGGGAAGTAGGCATGGATCCCGACTTCGCCATCGAAACCCGCGACGACGGCGGCGAGTGCCGCGTCCAGTGCGCTGTCGCGGACGGGCGGCCGCACGGTTTCGGCAAGGGTGTCCGCGAACGGCGGGGCTGCCTCAGGCGCCGGCGACTCGCCACATGCTCCCAGCACCAGGAGCAGCGGCAGCGCGACGAACGCGCTTCGGGTACTCGAGTGTGCGATCACGTACTCTCCCGCGTGGCGCAGCGAGACATACCCGCATGTCATGGAGCGGCCTGAGCCATGCAAGGAAAAGGCGCGAGGCGTTGGTTCCGCCCCGCGCCGTCGTCCTCACCCCGGCCGCCGTTCACATCGTGGCTGGCGGCCGATACAACCCGTTCAAATCCCGGTGAGGATCCCGTTGAGCGTTCCGCTGGGGCGCATCGCGGCCGAAGTCCGCTCCGGGTCAGGGCGGTAGTAGCCACCCAGGTCCTGAGGCGAACCCTGCGCGGCGTTCAGCTCGGCCAGGATCTTCTCCTCGTTCTCTTCCAGCGCGGCAGCGACCGGCTGGAACCGCTTCGCCAGCTCCGGATCGGCCGTCTGCGCCGCCGTCGCTCGCGCCCAGTAGAGCGTGAGGTAGAAGGTGCTCCCGCGGTTGTCCAGCTCGTGCACGCTTCGGCCGGGCGACCGGGCGTTCTCGAGGTAATCGGCGACAGCCGCGTCGAGCGTCTCTGCGAGGACGCGCGCGCCGGCGTTGTCGTAGCGCTCGCCGAGATGCTGGAGCGACGCGGCCAACGCCATGTATTCGCCCAGCGAATCCCAGCGGAGGTGCCCCTCCTCCTGGAACTGCTGCACGTGTTTGGGTGCCGAACCGCCCGCACCCGTTTCGAACAGCCCGCCGCCGTTGAGCAGCGGCACGATCGAGAGCATGCGGGCGCTCGTCCCGATTTCGAGGATCGGGAAGAGGTCGGTCAGGTAGTCGCGCAGCACGTTTCCGGTTACCGAAATCGTGTCCTCGCCGCGGCGGATGCGTTCGAGCGAGTAGCGCATCGCGTCCTCGGGGGAGAGAATCCGGATCTCGAGACCGGCCGTGTCGTGCTCGGCGAGGTACGTCTCGACCTTGCGGATCAACTCGGCGTCGTGCGCGCGGTTGCGGTCCAGCCAGAAAACAGCGGGCGAGCCGGTCGCCCTGGCCCGCTCCACCGCCAGCCACACCCAGTTCCGGATCGGTGCGTCCTTCGTCTGGCAGGCGCGCCAGATGTCGCCGGCCTCGACTTCGTGCTCGAGGAGCGTCCGCCCCTCGCCATCCACGACGCGGACCGTGCCCGGCCCGGAGATCTCGAACGTCTTGTCGTGGGACCCGTACTCCTCCGCCTTCTGCGCCATGAGCCCGACGTTGGAAACACTCCCCATCGTCGCCGGATCGAACTGCCCGTTCGCCTGGCAGTCGCGGATCATGACGTCATAGATCCCGGCGTAGCTCGAATCCGGGATCACTGCCTTCGTATCCTGCAGCTCGCCGGCCGCATTCCACATGCGACCGGAGTCGCGGATCAGCGGCGGCATCGACGCATCAATGATGACGTCGCTCGGGACGTGGAGGTTCGTGATCCCCTTCCCCGAATCGACCATGGCGACGCCGGGCCCGCTCTCGAACGCCGCGTGGATGTCCGCTTCGATCGCCGCGCGTTCGGATTCCGGCAACGTCGCGATGCG
This sequence comes from Longimicrobiales bacterium, assembly GCA_035565595.1. Lineage (GTDB taxonomy): Bacteria > Gemmatimonadota > Gemmatimonadetes > Longimicrobiales > RSA9 > DATMSC01. The sequence goes on from DATMSC010000607.1 coordinate 2,314, forward strand.
CGAGAGTACGTCGCCGAAGCCGTTGTTGGGGTTGACGCCCAGCCTGGCGAGCGTGTCGCCGTGCTTTTCGAAGACGTTTTCGAAGAAGACGCGCACCGCGTGCCCGAAGATGATCGGGTCCGAGACCTTCATCATCGTCGCCTTGAGATGCAGCGAGAAGAGGACGCCGCGCTCTTTCGCATCCCGCACCTGCTCGCGGAGGAAGTCGACGAGCTCGCGCCGGCTCATGAACGTCGCGTCCAGGACCTCGCCTGCCTGGAGCGGGAGGCGATCCTTGAGCACGGTCACCGTACCGTCGGGTGCGACGTGCTCGATCCGGGCGACGGTCTCCCGATCGAGCGTCACCGACTTCTCGTTGGAGCGGAAGTCGCCGGCGCCCATTGTGGCGACGTGGGTGCGGGAATCCTCCGGCCAGGCCCGCATCCGCGGCGGGTTCCTGCGCGCGTACTCCTTGACGGAGCGCGGGACCCGGCGGTCCGAGTTGCCCTGCCGCAGCACCGGATTCACGGCGCTCCCCTTCACGCTGTCGTAGCGGGCGCGCACTTCCCGCTCCGCCGTGGTCAGCGGTTCGTCAGGGTAGTCGGGGAGTGCGTACCCCTTCGCCTGCAGCTCCGCGATGCACGCCTTGAGCTGGGGCACGGAGGCGCTGATGTTGGGCAGTTTGATGACGTTCGCCTCCGGCTTCTCCACCAGCCGGCCGAGATCGGCCAGGTCGTCCGGAACCCGCTGATCCTCGGGGAGCCGGTCGGCGAAGGCGGCGAGAACGCGCGCGGCGAGGGAGATGTCCCGCGTCTCGATCGGCACGCCGGCGGCGCCGGCGAACGCGCGGATGACCGGCAGGAACGCGTGCGTGGCAAGGGCCGGCGCCTCGTCGGTCCAGGTATAGATGATCGGCGGCGATTGGCTCATGGTCTCTCGTTTCGGCAGCTCGCGCGGTAGCACCCGCGCCCACCATCGCGGATCCGCGAACTCTCGCCGGGAGGCGAAGCGGGAGAGATCCTGCTTCGACGTTCGCGTAATTCGTTCTCAGTGCCAGACGTAGGATCGGTGGGAAGGCCGCCCGGCAACGCCGCGGATTCTAGCCCGCGAACCGGGCCGGCGTCAATCGCGCGGGCTCGCGCACCGGCGTTCGCCGGCTCCGTCGTCTGGAGGCGACACGGGTGGGCGGCCGGCCGCGGCAGGCGCAGACCGGACGAACCCGTGTACGAATCCGCCGCTCAATAATGCGTGTGATTCGCGACGCGCTCCTTCATGTAGTCCGGGTCCCGCCGCGCGTTCTCCGGATCCCGTAGCGCGCTCGCGGATCCGTAGACGCGCAGCCGGCCGTTCGCCAGCGTGATGACCTCCTCGGCGCCGTCACCGTCGAAATCGAACATGTGGAAGACCTGGTCCGCGAAATACAGCTCACCCGTGCCGTCCTCAGTGAGCCGGAACCTGTACCAGAACAGCTCTTCCGTCCCGTCGCCCCGCCAGTCCCCCTTCACGAAAACGGGATTCCCGTTGAGCGGCATCCCCGGCCACCTGGTGATCAGCTCACCGGTCGGGGAGAACCAGTGGACCTGCGCGGAGAGGTACGGCTCATCCGCATCGCGGTTGCCGTACGTGCGCGCTCCGATCGCGACCTGCGGCCCTGGTTGGCCCGCCAGAAAGTAGCCGGTTTCGAGCTGCTGCGAATGCTCCGCCATGTTCTGCCAGAGGATGGCGCCGGTCAGCGCGTCGAACGCGAACACGCCGGTCTCGCTGTGCGCGGCGACAAGCTCACGACGGCCGTCACCGTTCAGGTCCGCGAAGCGATAGCTGTCCGCGTGGTCGTGGTGGTCGTAGAAGAAGTCGAAGCGGTTCCAGATCACGTCCCCCTGCGCGTCGAGGAGGAGCGCACTCACCAGCACTTCGTCGACCCCATCGCCGTCGACGTCCACGGGGTAGACGTAGTGGCCAAGGTGATCCTTTAGCCTGGGCTCGACGTGGTTCCAGAGCTGGTTCAGCTCGGCATCGTACGCCGCGATGGAGATCTCCCCACCCATGTCCGTGAAGACGACGACGTGGTTCGGCCGACCTCCCGGGGCCAGCCGACCGATGGCGAGGCGGAAGTTGTTATAGACGTGCGGGAGCGGCCTCGTAGGCCAGGGCGCGCGGTGCACGACCTCGCCGGTGCGGCCGTCCGCCGCGACCAGCCACTCGGCGCCTTCTTCCTGCCGCCAGTGAATCGCTTCGGCGGCGCCGTCGCCATCGAGGTCCCACACCAGTCCCGGCGCCTCGAACTCGGCGCGGAGGTTCGACCCCTCTTCCGGAGCCTCCCAGGACCAGAGCGGATTTCCATCGTTGTCGAAAGCGTGGGCCGAGTAATTCCGTGTGAAGACCAGCATGTCGATTCGCCCGTCTCCGGTCATGTCGCCGAACTTGACGGCGCTCGACTGCGGGATCCGGTACTCGCGGAGCAGAACGACATCGGGATCGAGCTGGTGCGGGATCAGCTCCTCTTCCCGCAGATCCGGGTTCTTCGACAGGACGAGGACATCGAATACGGGCCGGCCCACGATCCTCATCAGCCGGATATCGATCTCGCCCGCGTCCAGCTCAAACTCGCCGATCCGCTCGAACTCGAGGGGGCCATCTGCAACCTCGACTGGTGCGATCCGGTCGTTGATCGCGATGCGGAGCGAGCTGTTCGCCGGCCCGTGCGTACGCGCGTACAGGTAATAGGTACCGCTGGCCGGCACGGTCGCGCGGACCACGTAGTTCGAGTTGGTGCGCATTTCTAGCCCGGTGTTGTTGAACAGCCAGGGCACGCGCAGCGCGTCAGCGTCGACGATGACGTGATTCTTCTGGATCACGTGGAAGAAGTCAGATGCGTCCACGATGACCATCGTCGAATCCCGCCCTGGCGGCGCCGCGGGCGTGTGCGTGGCCCCCGGGCTCTCGCCGCCGTCAGAGCGCCCGCCCATACCAACCGCGCCGGCCATGGCGACCAGGATCAACGGGGACACGACTGCCACGATGCGTGTCATCATCGGTTTCCCGGTTGAGTTTGCGGCATTTTTTTCAGAGGATCGTCCACGAAGGTAGGTATGGCCCGAATGGCTGGTCAAGGAGCGGCAGTGTCGCCCGGTCAGCCAGGGTATGCGCCAGCACGCCAAATCGAGAGTTGCTCCGGATGGCGCTGGCGCAGGACGCGGCCTTGTGGCTGTTGCTGTTTCCGCGCCTCGATCGTCGCAATCGGCAGGCCTCATCCAGCCCGCCGGGTGGGTTCGCCTCGCCGTTGATGTAGCGGCCGGCCGCGGGCCGGCGGCCCGACGGAGCACGGGGGCACCCTGGTCCCGGCGAGCCGGATCCATAACGCAATACGGCGGCACCAGGAGCGCATTCATCGCCCTAACGTGACGTACGCGCGGTGAACTCGCGTGGAGCTCGCCGCGCCGCTACTTTGAAAAATCAATCTGCGGGCACTACCCACAACGCAACGAAGTGAGTGCAGCCATGAGCCGGTGGCCTGTCAGCGTCCTTGCAGCCGCAGTGATGGCCCTGCTACCGTCGATCGCGCTGGCGCAGGAAACGCCGCAGCCGGTCCCGGCCGGGCGCGTTCGCGTCATCGTCTCCGTGTCTGACCAGACGACGAACCAGCGCGTGAATGACGCGGAGGTGCTCCTCGTTGCGCCGGATTCCTCACTGGTGCGCCCCGGCGCGCAGAGCGATGGCCGCTACGCGTTTCCCCTGCTCGACCACGGCAGGTACCAGCTCGTCGTCCGCAGGTTCGGCTTCCGCGAAGTACAGCAGTCGCTGGACGTGGGCGCTGAAGGCGATCTCAACATCGGCGTTGCGCTGGTACCGGAAGCGTTCCAGCTCGAGCCGCTCGTGATCACGACTCCGGCGCCGCGTAATCCGTTCATGGACGGGTTCGACGAGCGTCGGGCGATGGGGATCGGCACCTACCTGACGCGGGACATCATCGAACAGATCCGCCCGATCAATTCCACCGACATCCTCCAGATGGTCGCCGGCACCTACATCGTCACGAGCGGATCGCCGCCGCGCGCGGATGTACTCCTGGTGAATCCCAACAGGGGATGGCTGGGCGAGGGCCCGTGCAAGCCCGCGGTCTTCGTGAACGGGCTCCATCTCGCCCGCATGGAAGGTGATGACACGACGCTCAATGAGCTGATCGCCGCCGACCAGATCGAGGCGATCGAGGTCTACCGGCCGTTTTTCGAGCCGCTGCAATTCACCGGCCTCCAGCACGAATGCGGCTCGATCGTCATCTGGACCCGCGTGGATCCGCCGCCCCGATCCGCCGCCGGATTCCTGTGGAAACCTGCCCTGGCCGGCGTCCTTTTCTTCGTCATCACGAACTGGATCGCCCACCAGTAGTCAACGGTGCGGCTGCGGGGGCGGACGTCGCCCCCGCAACCGCCTGTGCCCACGCGTCGGGCAGGCGTAGCGCGCATGCCAGAGGTCTGCCGACGCCCACCCATCGTGCGCCACGCCGTCCCGCCACGATCGTTCCTCTGGCGTAGGGGCATCGTCGGCCATCATCGTCGAAAGCACCAATTCCGGCCCGCATCGATCATCCTGAGAGGAAATCGAAGCGATCGAAGTCTACAAGATGGGGTTCGAACCCCAGCAGTTCCTTGGCACTCCTTTCGAATGCGGCACCATCGTGATCTGGACGCGTGCGGAGCCGCCACCTCGCCCATTTGTCGGCTTTCTGTGGAAACCCGCACTGGCGGGCTTCGTGTTCTTCCTCATCGCGAACTGGATCAGCGACCTCTGGGCGGCAGAGTTCTAACGTGACAGATGTGCGGAGCCCCGGGGCACCGGCCCGGTCACGGTACTCCAGGCCTTTGCGGTTGCCACGAATCGTCCGTTCCATGGCCAACCAGCCACGCCGCGGACATTACCGACGCGTAGCGCTCTTCCCGAGCAGGTGACTGCGGACGCGTGCCGCTGCGACGGGAAAGCGGGAGCCGCCGGGTTCGCCGGCTGCCCCCGCCTGTGGAAAGACGAGGTTCGAGACTACGATCCCGTAGCGAGGATCGAGGCGACCGCGTCCAGGAAGAAAGCCACGAGAGCGCGGTCCGGGGCGATGGCGGGAGTGTCAGGCACCCGGTGGAGCGCGGCTCGCGCCTCGTCATAGATGGCGCACGTTTCTTCGGTGCGCGCCGGCCACGCAGCGGCGAGCGCGGAGAGTTTCCCGGCCAGTGTGGCGCCCTCGCTCCCGAATGAGGGTGCAACGCGCCCGGCCAGGTCGTCGAGGGTCATGCGCACCGCCT
>DATMSC010000608.1:0-2421 GCA_035565595.1 Longimicrobiales bacterium
CGGCACGCACACCACGGATGAGTGGTACGCGAACGCGGGCGGTCCGGAAGGGATCGAACGCGCGCTGCTCACGATCCTCGGCCTGACCGGCGTCGTGGCGCAACCGGTCAGTCGGACCGCGCCTCGCCGAGCACCTCCGAGTGGTCCACGAGGCTGACGCACCCGTGCACGCCGCGCACGCTGACGTCGTTGCCGATCAGCGAATCGCGAATGTCGCTCGACTCGATCCGTGTGCGTGCGCCGATGATGGCATTGCGTATCCGCGATCCCCGGATCGTGCTCCCGCTCTCGATCGTGACGTTGGGTCCGATCTCGGCGTCTTCCAGCACCACGCCCTCTGCGACGCGGACGGGATCGTGGATGCGCACGTTGTGTCCCCCGAGGGGACGTTGCGCCCGCCCGGTTTCCAGGAGATGCCGGTTGGTGTCGAGTAGCGTCTCGATCTTGCCGCAGTCGTACCAGCCGTCGACCGGGAGCGTCTTGAGGCGAGCGCCATGGTCGATCATGTACTGGAAGGCATCGGTGATGTAGAACTCCTCGCCGGGCCCTTTCGGACCTTCGAGTGCGTGATCGACGCCCTGGTAGAAGAGTTGCCAGTCGCGGACGTAGTAGAGACCGATGTTGGCGAGGCGGGAGATGGGATCTTTGGGCTTTTCGACGATCCTCTTCATGTAGCCGTCGCGGTCCGTCACCACGACGCCGAAGCGCTGGTAGTCCTCCACTTCCTTGACCCATAGCACGCCGGCGACGTCCTCCGGCTGGTCCCGGATCGCCGTGAGGTCCGCATCGAACAGCGTGTCCACGTATATGATCAGGAGCTCGTCCTGTGCGTGCGGCTCGGCGAGCTTCACTGCGCCGGCGGTGCCGTCCTGGACCGCCTGCTCGACGAATACCGCGCTGAAATCCGGATACTCGGTGCGGATGTACGACTCGATGGTTTCCTTCAGGTAGCCGGTGATGAACACGACTTCGCGGATGTCCATTTCTCGCAACTGGTCGAGGATATAGCTCATCACCGGCTTGCCGCCTACGTGGAGCAGCGGTTTGGGCGTCACGTAGGTGTGCGGGCGCAGGCGCGTGCCTTTCCCCGCGAGCGGAATGATGACCTTCACTCAATACCTCCCATCGGATCGGACTTCCAGGGTGCACGGGGACCGGGCCGGGAAGATAGGGTGTCGCATTGGTGGTGCCAACTGTGGGGTGAGGTGGGACGGGACAGGTCGGTCCGGACCGGCGCAACGGCTGTTGCGAGACGGCGGCAATGCGCGTCTCCGGGAACGATGGCACTTTCCGTCCCGGCGAGTCGTATCACAGGCGTTGGTACGCGGGGGCTACGCCCGGGCGGTGGAGCCGTTCCATGAATCTGTACCGGAGATGATGGAATGAGACACGGGATGATCGCGCCGGCAGCGGGATTGGCGCTTCTGTTTGCCACCGCCGGAGCGTGGGCGCAGGCGCCGGCGCAGCCGGCCATGGCGGAGCGGACCATCACCGTCACCGCAACGGGTACGGCCACGAGGCAGCCCGACCGGGCGCGCGTACTCCTGGCCGTGGAGACGGTAGCCGTAACGGCCGACGCGGCCACGGACGCGAACTCCCGCCGTATGGAGGCTGTCTTCGCGGCGCTCCGAGCCCTGGGGCTCGGTCCCGATCAGCTTCGCACCACCGGTTTCGAGCTGTATCCCGAATACGCGCGTGACAGGCCGGTCGATCAGCCGGAGCCGCGGATCGTGGGGTATCGGGCGCGCAACTCGATCCAGGCCACCGTCGACGACGTCACACGCGTCGGCGAGGTGCTGGATGCGGCGATTTCGGCCGGGGCCGACCGGGTCATGTCACTCTGGTTCGAGCTGCAGGATCCTGCGGCCGCCCGCGCCGACGCGCTGCGTGACGCCGTCGCGAAGGCGAGAGCGGAAGCCGAGGCCATCGCTGGAGCGCTCGGCGAACCACTGGGTCCGGTCCTGGACATTTCTACCACCGGTGCAACCCCGGTGCGTGCGCCGATGCCGCTCGCCGCCGCGCGGGACATGGCGTATGCCGAAGCCGTTCCCGTCGAGCCGGGGGAGCTCGACATCAGCGCATTCGTGACTGCGGTGTTCCGCATCGGCAACCCGGCACAGTGATCCTGAAACGGGTGCGCGGCATGTTCGCGTCCGGTGGCGCGGCAACGGCACCAGATGCGAGCGACGAACGCCTTCGCGGGAGGACGTACGCCGTCCCGTTCGACGAAGTGTGGGAATGCTCGGTTCGGCTCGCCGGGGGCGGGCTGTCGGGCTGGCGCGTCCTCGAAGCCGACGATGTTGCGGGTGTACTCCGGGCAGCGCAGCGTGGGCGGCTCCGGCGAGCCGAACGCGCCGCCACGGTGCGAATCGGGTTTGACGCGGACGCTCAGACGCGTGTCGACCTCGACATCGCCGGTGC
>DATMSC010000609.1:0-1500 GCA_035565595.1 Longimicrobiales bacterium
TCTGGTGGCTCACTTCGAGGTAGGCCGCAACGCCCCGCACCGAGGCCCGCTTGTCCTGCCGCTCCAACGCGCACCGGAGTTCGTGAAGCGCGACGGCCTGTTCCCACGGCCGGAGGCTCTCCCGAATAATGTTTTCGGCGACCGTGGTGGCGTGGGCTACCAAGTCGTCCATTTCCCGGACCACCGCGGGGATCCGTCGCCCTTCGGGCTCGCAATCGGTCCCGCGTAGCACGTCTGTGCCACGTCGCTCGTTAGCCAGGCGACGCAGCGCCGCCACTCGGCGGTGGCCAGCCACGATCTCGTACTCGCCAGGCAATTCCGGGTGGGGACGCAAGAGCGGCACATGAGTGAGGCCATGGGCGTCGATGTCGTCGGCCAGCAGTGCGTCTGCTTCCGGCTGTGTAACCCTCCGGGCCTGATGACGAGATGGATGGATGAGCCGGAGCGCGATGTAGTGTATGCGGTCGGCGGTGGTGATGTATCGGCCGTCGTCCTCGGGACGATATGATTCGATGTTGGTATCCGGGGTATACGACGCTCGCCGGAGATTGCGCCTCATAGCCATGTCAGACCTCCTTCCGAATGTCGGCGCCGAGGTTGAGATCCCGGGCCATGTCCCGGGCGAGAGCTCGGTAGGCTGCGGCCGAGCGGCTTCGGGGAGCGTAGTGCGTGACCGGCTGTCGCATCGTGCCGGCTTCGGCGGCCGCCATCTCGATTGGCACGATCACGTCGTACAACACCCCGGGAAATGCACGCCCGAACTCGTCGATCGTCCAGCGGAGGATGCGAGACCGGGTGTGGGCGAGCACTACGACGGCCCGAATCGGAACGCCGTGACCAAGCGCTTCTGCGGCAGCGCGGATGTCGCCATAACCGTCGAGCGCTTCCAAACCGGGAGGAGACGGAACCACAACGAGGTCAGCGGCGCGCAAGCTCGCTCGAACGACTGGCCCGAGCGTCGGTGGCGTATCGACTAGCACGAGATCGGCGTTGCCAGAGCGCGCTCGATCCAGGTGCGTGGCGATCTTGTACTCGTCGGCTGCTTCAAGGGCGCGTCCACCCGGAAGAAGGCACAGGCGCGAGGTCGCCGGGAGATCGGTGCCGAGACCAAGTAGCACTGGGTCGTCGCCGAGCGGGTCGGGGCTGCGGCGGAGTCCGCAGCGTCGCGTGAGCGTACCCTGCGGGTCCGCGTCCATCAGCGTGACTTTCAGACCGGCTGCCGCGTAGAGATGGCCTACCGCGGCAACCGAGCTGCTCTTGAGTGTCCCGCCTTTGGCGCCGACGAATGCTATAGTCTTGCTCATGGGAAGCTCCGTAGGTAGCAGGGAAGGGATCCCTGGCTGTCTGTATACCAGACAGCGGGTCCGAGTCGACCGAAATCCAGGCCGCGCCATGTTCATCCGGGACTCACGTTGGTTGACCTTACCCGGTGCCAGGTAGCCCGCGGCCGCAGCTCGGAGGAACGCCTAGTATTGCGCCGTCGTGATTGCGCTTCCCTTT
>DATMSC010000610.1:0-1927 GCA_035565595.1 Longimicrobiales bacterium
CTCCAGCTCACAGGCCGCGATCCGGTGAGGATGATTCACGGCCTCGTCAGCAACGATGTCGCCGGCGCGCCGGAAGGGCAGGGCGTGTACGCCGCCATGCTGACGCCGAAGGGGAAGATGGTGGCCGACCTGCGCATCTTCCGCCTCCCGGACCGGGTGCTCCTCGAGATGGCGGCGTCGGCCGAGGCTGCAGTCCGCGAGCACCTGAAGAAGTTCGTGCCGCCGCTCTTCGCGCGAGTCGAGACGACGCCGGAGGCTCTGCGCGTCGTCGGCGTATACGGTCCGCGCGCCCGCGAGCTGCTCGGCGCGGCGCTCGGATCGCCTCCTGAAGCGGGCGCACCGGAGGAGGCGTTCACCACCATCTCCACCGCCCACGGGGAGGCGTTGGTCATCCGGACAGCGTACGCCGGTGACGGTGGATACGACGTCGTGGTGCCCGCTGCCGACGCCGATACGATCTGGCGGACGCTGCACGCGGCCGGGGCGGTCCCGGCGGGGCACGCCGCACTGGAGGCGCTGCGGATCGAGGCGGGACGACCTCGCTGGGGCGCCGATCTCGACGATACGGTGATCCCGATCGAGGCAGGGCTCCGCGAGCGCGCGATCAGTGAGACCAAGGGCTGCTACACCGGGCAGGAAGTCATCATCCGGATCCTGCACAGGGGCCACGTGAATCGGCACCTGCGCGGGCTATTGCTCGGCGACGCACCGCTCCCGGCCCCCGGCACGCCGCTGACGCGGGCGGCGGACGCGCGCCCCGTCGGCCAGGTGACCAGTGCCTGTGCTTCGCCGGGGCTCGGGCAGACGATCGCGCTCGGGTACGTCCGCCGCGAGATCGAACCACCGGCCGAGCTCCGGCTGGGGAGCCCGGAAGGCGCTGTCGTCCGTGTGGTTGCACTGCCCTTCGAGTTGGCAGCAGGCTGATACCCCCAAATGTCTGGAGATCCGCCGGCTGTGGCACGTGAATGGCACGGTGTCGCAACCGGTCGTGAAAGCCAGGCTACGGGAGTGTCACATGCGACGACGTCGGCTGCTGCCACCCGAGGCGGTGCTCGCGCGCTGGTACCGTAGAGCCCACCGGCGCTGGGACGAAGAACCGGTCGGGCGCTTCGGGCCCGCCGGTTTCGCCTGGGGACGCAGGTACCGTGGGGAGTACGCGCGCCGGCCGGGGTACTACGCCAGCCGCGCGCAGCTCGCTCCGCCTCGTCCGCTCGGGAGCGGCTGGCCCGAACCGGTTCGCGAGATTCCGTTGGAGGTCGAGGAACGCCACCTGGTCGCCCTCGCCGACCGCGACCTCGCCCGGGCCGTCGCCGTCGCTCTCGGCCAGACGCTCCGCCCCGCGGCAGCACGACGGCTCGCCGTGTATGCCCGGGACGGCAACATCACGATCGCCGGCGACCTGAACGACGACCGCGAGGCGAGGGCCGCTCTCGATACCGCCGCGGCAGTGCCCGGCGTGCGGCGCGTGCACAGCCGCTTGCGCGTGCCGCTGCGGCGCCGCCGCTGAAACGAAGGAGATCATGTCCATTTCGACCGACGAAGGTCCGGCGACGACCGGCGCCCGTGTTCACGTTTTCGTCTACGGCACGCTCATGCACGGCCAGCCGGAGAATACGCTCCTGCGTGCTGCGGAACGGGTGCGGGAGGCCCGCGTGACAGGTACCCTCTACGATGTCGACGGTCAGTTTCCCGCGCTCGTCCTGGCGGGTACGGACGTCGTGCACGGCGAGATATGGCGGTGCGCGCCGGATACGCTCTACGAGCTGGATCGCTACGAGGACGTCGCCGGCGGGCTCTTCCGGCGGGTGGCCCTGAGGATCGACGACCTGGCGTGCTGGACCTACGTCGCCGGCGGCGCGCTCGCGACCCGGCTGAGCCCGGACCGGCGTATCCCCGCCGGCTCGTGGGCGGCGTTCGTACGTTCGGG
>DATMSC010000611.1:0-2972 GCA_035565595.1 Longimicrobiales bacterium
CCAGCCATCAGAATCGCCTCAGTGTGGCCGCCTCCACCCAGCGTTCCGTCGAAGTACACGCCCCCGCGCTCCGGTTCCAGGTACCGGATCACCTCCCGCACCATCACCGGCTCGTGATACGCGGAAGGCGTAACCCCAATCATCAACGGAAGATCTGAGGCGCAAACGTCGCGAAGTCACCCGCACCGGCACGCATCGCCTCCTCGAAGCGCGCCGGATCCCATATCTCAATCCGCGTCATGACACCCACCAGCAAGGCCTGCCCCTTCAATCCGATAGCCTCCTGCATCCGCGCCGGGATCAGTATCCGGCCCTGTGCGTCAGGAACCACCTCCGCGGCGTTGGACAATGCGGAAAGAACACCCAGGCGCATCCCCGGCTGATGTTTCAGCAGATCGCGCAGCCGTTCCTCGACCTCTCGCCACTCCTCCTGTGGATAGAGCGCCAGCGACTCCGGATACGCATGCAGCAGCACGAACGACTGATCGCCAACCTCGCGCCGAAACGCGGCCGGCAGACTCACCCGCCCCTTCTCGTCCAACTGGTAGGTGTAGCTCCCGAGAAAGCTCATGCCTCGCCCATGCGTACGGCCCGGCTACCCGCTTCTACCCACTTCTTACCATTTTCCCCCACTTTCTCCCCCCCAACGTAGGTGCGCATGCCACATCCGTCAAGAGTGGATGGCGTCCCGGTACAGGACGTGACCGGCGGCGAGGGCTCCACCGGAAGCATGGGTGAGAACGGAGCTCCTCCTGCGGCCGGCGCGCGCGATCCGGCTGCGGGATGACGGAGCGAAAACGACGATTCGGAAGGTGGATCAGCGGTCGGGATCACGCGGCGGCTCAGGACGCGCGCGACCTGGATCGGCGAGCGATTCATCATTTCCCGGCGCATAGCGGCACCAAGAGAAAGTGGCCCGGGAGCGCCATTGCACCCCCGGGCCACCTGTATCGAGTCATGCCAGACTCGCGCGGCGATCAACGTCCGCGCTGAATGATCGCTTCCTGGATCTCGATGAGCGTATTTACGGCCCCGACCACCTGCTGGAGGCTGCCCTGCATGGACGGCTGTTCCGCAACCCACGCCTGGCTTTCGTTGAGCAGCCGCAGGGCATTCTGGAAGATGGGGAGCGACTGCTGCGCTGCCGCGAGCGAGTTGTTGCCGGCATCGTAGATCCCGTTGCCGCGCTGGTACTCCATGAACCCGAGGAAGAACGCGGGCGCACCGCGCCGCGCAGGGGACTGCGCGAGGTCGTACGCGGCCTGGAAGTACGGAATCGACTCGCGCTGCTGGGCCGGCTGCCCGTTGTACGGGCTGTACTTCTGCTGGTAGCCGTAGGCGAAGATCGTGTTGGAGACGTCATCCGCCGACACCTCGCCCCGCTCGATGGCGGTCCGGAACTCCGGCACCGCGCGCTCGAGCTGATCGCTCTGGAGCAGCAGATTTGCACGCCGGAAGGCAATCCGCTGGGCTTCCGGGTTCAGCTCGCGAACCCGCTCGAGGGCGTTGAGCGCCTCCTCGACCCTGCCCCCCCGCTGCAGCGCGTCGGCGTATACGGACCACAGTTCCGCGTCATCGGTGACCGCCGCGACAGCGCGGCCCCCGAGTTCCGCCGCCTCGTCGTGACGCTCGAGCATGGACAGCACCTGCACCATCCGCCGGAGCATGAGCGGATCGGCCTCGCCACCCCTCGCGTCGAAGACCAGCCCGTAGTAGTGGAGCGCCTTCTCGAGGTACGGCGTGGCGGCGGCCGCTTCCCCGTTGACGGCAGTGGACTGGATCTGCAGCGCGGCGTTGAGCGCGTAGTGGCCCGTGTACTCGAGGAGCGTGAGGTCCGGCTCGCCGTCAGCCGTGATGCCTGCCTCGGCGATCTCCATCGCGCCCGCCGGGTTGCCGGCCTGGTTCACGTCCTGCGCGACGGCCAGGCGGACGGCGGTGTTACCGGGATCCAGCTCGAGGTACTTCCGGAAGTACTCCATGCCGACGTCGGCCTGCCCGAGGTTCGTGGCTGCCAGACCCGCAAAGAGGAGCGCGTCCTGATTGACCGGATTCTGTTCAGTGACCGCGCGGAACTCCTGGAACGCCTGCTGGAAGTTCTCCATGTCATAGTAGACACGGGCGCGCAGCATCAGGGCCGACTCCGCGCCCGGATTGATCTCGAGGGCGCGGTTGCAGTTCGTGAGGGCGTTGTCGTACGCACCGCTCTCCAGATAGGTGTTGCAGGCGTTGAGAGAGCTCAGGTATTCGACGTACTGGGCGAACTGCTCGACGATCTGGTCCCCGGCCTCGTTGTTACCCGGCGCCTGGAACGGGCCGATCCGGTATGTTTCGCCAGTCTGCGCAGCGATGACTTCCGCGCTGACTTCGAGATTGTTCCCCTGGAGGCGCTGGAAGGTGCCGCAGAGGACGAGCGGCACACCCATGCGGATCGCGAGCTGCCGGTTCCGGATGCAGTCCATCTGGTTTTCCTGGAGACCCGCCGCCCGGATCGCATCCCGATAGTGGTCGCGCTGCACTGAAACGTGCGTGGACAGCTTGTCGATCTGCTCCTTCACGCGGTTGGCGATGCGCTCACCATTGTTGCCTTCACCCTCGAGATTGCTCACGAGAATGCGCATCCGGCCATCGTTCTGCGCGTGCGCCGGAGGGGCAAAGAGCACGGCGAACATGACCAGGAAAAGCGCGCCCGCGAGGCTCGTCCGCTGATGCGTGAGCGTACGCTTCATCGTAGCGTCTCCACTCTGATAAGGACTCGTTACGGGCCGCCAGTTGCGGCCAATGTGGACCCCAAGGAACAATGCTACCGCGCGTGCCCGGCGCCCCGGGTACGGAGCAGTCGACCGTTGGGATGCGCTTCGAAGTCTGTCTTCGGGCGGCGTAGTATACAAGCGCGAGAAAAGCCGCGCAACCCTTCACTACGAAACTCGTACTTCGATCGTAGGCGTCGGGCCCGGCCGCTGCAGGGCACCGCT
>DATMSC010000612.1:0-2743 GCA_035565595.1 Longimicrobiales bacterium
AGCCATACGCGCTTTGCGGCGGCACGGCGTTGAGCACGGCGCCGACCAGGCGGACGGGCAGGCGGTCCACCAGCTCGAGCTTGGCGGCCGCCAGCTCGCGATTCGTGACGCCGTTGCGCACGACGAACAGCAGGTTTCCTGCGAGTGCCGCCAGCAGGTACGCGTCGGCGGCGCCGCCGAGCGGCGGCGTGTCGATGATGACCACGGGAAACCGTTGCCGGAGCTCCGTGAGCAGGCTGCCAAGTCGTGGCGATCCCAGCAACTCGGGCCCGTCCTTGCGACGGCTGCCGCCGCCGACGAAGTAGAGGTTGCGGTACGCCGTCGGCTGAATGACGTCCTTCACGTCGTGCGTGCCGAGCAGATAATCCGTAAGCCCCGGCTTCCGGCTGGCGCCTATGAGGCGGTGCACATCGCCGCGACGCACGTCGGCGTCGATCAGGATCGTGGGGCGACCCTGGTCGGCGAACGACATGGCCAGATTGCCTGAGACGAACGACTTGCCGTCGCCGCTGCCGGCGCTCGAGACCGTGAGCGTCACGGGCGCGCCGGATTCGAATGCGTGCGCCACGTTCACGCGCATCGAGCGGAACGCCTCGATAGCCTTCACGGAATCGGCGGCGCGGCGCCCGTTCTTGCCGATGCGCGGCACACCGCCGAGCACGGGCAGCCCCAGCTCGTTCGTGACCTGATCCGGGTAGCGCATGCGGCCGTCGACGCGGTCGAGCACGAGCGCGGCCATCAGTCCGAGGCCGAGGCTGCCGCCAATCGCGAGGAGGAGGAGTCGTATCCGGTCGTCGCGAACCGGGAGCCGGGGAACAGCCGCCCGGTCCAGGATCCGGACGTCCGGAACCGTCGTCAGCGAGGCGAGCCGGGCCTGCTCGAAGCTGTGGCGGAGTGAGGCGTACAGCGCTTCGTCGATCCCGACCCGGCGCTCGAGTCTCGCCTCCTCGCTCGCCCGGGTCGGGATTTCCGACAGCTCGGCGGCCGCCGCGTCGATGATCTGGTCCAGCTCCCGCTCCCTGTAGGTCAGCTCGGCAACCATCTGGAACGCGAGCCCGGGGATGTACGACTCCTCGAGCTCCGTGATGCTCTCGATGAGGCTCTGGACTGTCGGGTGCTCGTCCGTGTACTGGAGCCGCAACGTGCGGAGCTGCGCACGCTGAGCAGCGAGCGTGCCCAGGGCCTCGACCATTTCCGAAGAGCCGCGCACGGATTCAATGCCTTCGAGAGCCTCGATCGGGAATGGCCGCCCGGCCTCGAACTCGCTCAGCACCCGCTGTATGGCCTGACGGTCGCGCCGGACCTGTTCCCGGTCCATCCTCCTGGTGAAGAAGTCGGCAATCACCGGGTCCCGCGTCAGCTCGATCCCGGCCGCGATCGGCGTCGTGGGTTCGCTCGGCAGCGTGATGGTCGCGACACGGAACTCCTCGAGCGCGATCTCCGCCTCGCGCATGCTCCGCTCGGCGTTCTCGAGCTGCTGCTGCAGTATGGCCGTGCGCTGATCGAGCTTCTCCCGTTTCAGTGTGGCTGCCACCTCGACGTGCCGCTCGGCTATGGCATTGACGGTAGCGGCGACCTCCTCGGGGTCGGTTCCGGAGAGCTGCATGCGGAGGAAGGTGCCCGTGCGGTCGATGCCGGCCTCGATGTCGCCGGCCAGCTTGCGGGCGGCGTCTCGCGGGTGGTCGACGCCGAATTCGATGCGGCGGCCAGGCCACAGCTCGGCGGCGGGAGGTGTCCAGACGAATCCGAGCTCGGACCCGACCGGGTCCCCCGGCTCGCCGGAGGTGAGCGCCACGCCTTCGCGCGTGGTCAGATCGAAACGCGAGCCATCACCGCTGACGGTCAGCACGTAGTCGCCTGTCCGGAACTGCTCCTGCACCTCGAAATCCCGGAAGGCGTCCCTATCCGCGGCGGCGTGCCGGACGTACAGCTTGCGGGCGAGGACGACCGAGTCGAGCACGACGAACGAACGCAGCAGGTCCACCCAGGCCTGCGCCTCGAGCAGCTCGGGCGTTCGGATCGGGCCCTGGTCCAGCGCCGAGCTGCCGCCGCCTTCGACCCACAGCGTTGCCTGGGCGACGTAGGTCAGCGGCACGAACCGGGTGGCCACCCCGCCGGCGGCAACCCCGACGACGAGCGTGACGAGGATGAGCCACCGGTACCGGACGATCGCCGCGATGTAGCGCCGGATGTTGGCTCGCGCGCTACTCTGCCCGCCCGGCGCCACGGCCGGCACGGGCGCCGGGCGCACGTCCGGTGCGGGTGCGCGCTGCACTGCATGAGGGTCGGTGGCTGCAACGGGCATGTTGGGCTTCGACATGAATCCCCCGTCCATGCGGAGAGCGCGCGCTTCCGGGCGCGCGCCGCTTCCCGCATCGCGTTCTCGCACTGGTTCCGAGGATGACGGCGGCGGAGGCGAGTGCAATCTCGGTACCCGTCCGAAACCGACCGCTCGCTGCCCTATTGCGCCGGTCCGCGGCTCATTGGTGCGCCCGGGGCGCCCGATGCGTGCGGTCCCGCGCGCCAGTTCGTTGCGGTTGCGCTACAGTCGAAGCCGGCCGGAATGGTTGCGGGGAGGGGTGCCGCGGCCGGCGTGCGGGAGCAGCGATCCCTGGCTTCGCCGCAGTCGTTGAGGCGCCGTTCTTGCGCGAGGCCGCCGCCCATGCCAACGCCGAACGCATTCGATCTGGAGGTCACGCACTTCTTCACGGTCGACGTGGAGGAGCATTTCCAGGTGCAGGCG
>DATMSC010000613.1:0-1898 GCA_035565595.1 Longimicrobiales bacterium
AGTCCGCCGAGCTCGCCGCCCGCGAAATCGATGGCAAAACGCCACGAGAAATAGCTTCGCTGCTGGCCGATCACGCCGCCGATGCCCGTGCGCGTCGCGACCGTACGGGCAAGCGGTGGATTGGCCGGCATGCGCGTGCCCCAGTACATGCGGTAGCTGTAAAGCTGCTCCTGGCCCGGCTGCACCGGCTGCGCCGGATTCCAGTACGCGACGATATTGTCGAACGTCTCATCGGGTGCGGTCAGCTCCACGAGCTGCACGGCACCCTTGCCCCAGCCGCTGCCGGCGGGGCCCGCCTTCGGCTCGATCCAAAGGCTCGGCCGACGGTCGTAATAGACACCATCGTCCTGATAGTGGCTGAAGTCGCGGTCTCGCTGCAGCAGGCCGAAGCCCCGCGGATTGTCGTCGAGATAGGAGTTCATCCGCAGGCTGGCCGGGTTCGTCAGCGGACGCCAGATCCACTCGCCATTGCCCGTGCAGATCGACAAGCCATCGGAATCGTGGATCTCGGGGCGCCAGTCGTTCGCCATGCGACGATCGTTCTCGCCGCACTGGTACATGCTCGTCAAGGGCGCGATGCCGAGCCGGCTGACTGTCTTGCGCGGATAAAGCGCCGCGTCGACCTCCATCAGTTGTGGCGCGCCCGGCGTCAGCGCGAACCGGTACGCGCCTGTCGTGCTGGGCGTATCCAGCAGCCCGTAGAACACCAGGGTGCGCGCGTCGTTCGGCGGACGCTCGAACCACCAAGCGACGAAGCGCGGGAATTCCTCGACCGGTTGGCCGGTGTCGATCGCCAGTCCCCGCGCCGACAAACCGAACTGGCGCGTGTCGCTGCCGACCGCCCGGAAGTAGCTCGCGCCGAGGAACGCCGCGACGTCCGCGTCCCAGTTCGTCGCGGCGTGCACGCGGAATCCGGCGAACGCCAGATCGCCGCGCAGCGCGCGCGCATCCACGCCGCTGCCTCGGAAGTCGAACATCTCGGGCAGATAGCGGATCGCCCGCGGCTCGCCGTCGACGATCTCGTACATGGGCCGCGGCTTCAAGGAGCCTGTGCACATGTGGAAGAACTCGATGCGAAAGCCGCGCTCGTCACGTGCCCACAGCGCGTGATCGCGACGGAAGCGGATCGACTGATATTGATCGTAGCTCAGCGCGGACAACGTCTGCGGCGCCAGGTTCGTGGGCGCGCGGTACGGACTTGCGGCCAGTGCGCGCGCCTGACCCTTGAGCCCGGCGTAGTCGAAGCCGCGGGCGTGCCGGCGAGCCGGCGTCTTCGCGGCGAGCGCGGAGGAGGAGGCGGGCACTGTGGTCAGAAGCAGGGCGGAGTGCAGAAAGTCGCGTCGTCTCAGCATCGTTCGTATTGAATCCAACCGGGGGCCGCTCGGGCCAAAGAATCTCGGGACCAGAATCAAGCGTAACCTACGAGCGCGACCTTTGGGTCCGATGCGTTGCGGATCGAGCCGAGCCGCGCTCAAGGATAGGGAGGCACGCCGCTGTCGAGCGGATCGAGCGGGGGGCCGGACACTTCGGGGTCGTACCGTCGTAGTTCCTTCCTGGACAACGGGATGTCCAGCGTCAGGAAGGGGCGATGCGCACTCGTCGTCCCCAGTATCTCGCCCTCCGGTGAGATGATCCAACCCTGGCCGCCAAACGACCCGGAGCGGTTCGACGCCAGCCCGTACGCGCGCGCGAGACGGCACATGCCACGGCCCTGATTCAGCCAGTCGGCCGGTGCGATCGTTCCGCCCGAACGCGGACACGCCAGCAGGTCCACATGCTCACCGCGAAAGCGGTGGGCCTCGTCCTCACGCCACAGCTCCGTACCCATGAGGAAGCCTACGGATGCACTCTGCGCTTCGATCGGCGTGAACTCAGGCGCCGCGCTGTGATACCACGAG
>DATMSC010000614.1:0-3116 GCA_035565595.1 Longimicrobiales bacterium
TCACCGTCATGGGCGCACTCCGTGCCATGCGGGCGGCACTTCCGCTCATGGGCGACGGGGGCTCGATCGTCAACATCGGGTCGGTCGCTGCTCTCATCCCCTACCACGCGGTGCCCTACACACTGAGCAAGTGGGCGCTCCGAGGGCTCAGCTCGATCGCCAGCATGGAGTTCGGTGCCCGTGGCATCAGGGTGAACATGGTCCATCCGGGCTACACCGACACCTCCGGAGTGGCCACCGCGCCGGCCGCGTTCCTTGCGGCATCGCTCGACGCCAGCCCGCTGGGACGGGCAGGCCAGCCGTCTGAGATCGCGGCGGTCGTCGCCTTCCTCCTGTCTGATGCCGCGAGCTTCGTCAACGGCGCGGAGATCAGTGTCGACGGCGGCGCCGCGTCGCAGTCCGGTGCCAAGTACCTGTCCGACGCGGTGCGCGCCTCCGCGGGGTCGTCTCCATGACCAGCATGCCCAACCTGCTCAGGCCCGTCGGATCGCCCGCTGGCTCCTCGCTCGATGAAAGGAATCCCCGTCCCATGACGCAGTCAGAACGCGGCCCCCTTGCAGGGGTTCGAGTGCTCGACTTCACACAGTTCCTCTCGGGGCCGTATGCAACCCAGATCCTGGGCGACCTCGGTGCCGAGGTCATCAAGATCGAGCCGCCCGAGGGCGACCTCAGCCGGACCGTGGCGCCGAACTTCGTTCGCGACGACAGCGTCTACTTCCACACCATCAACCGCAACAAGCGCAGCCTCGTGCTCAACCTGAAGCGGCCGGGTGCTCTGGACGTGATCCGCAGGCTCATCGCGGAGAGCGACATCGTGATGGAGAACTTCCGTCCCGGCGTCCTCGATCGCCTGGGGCTGTCGCGCCGGGAGGAGATGGAGCGCGATCCATCGCTCATCTGGTGCTCCATCAGCGGATTCGGTCAGGACGGCCCCGCCCGTGACCTGCCCGCCTATGACATGGTCGTGCAGGCCGCGTCAGGCACGATGAGCCTCACAGGCGAAGAGGGCGGTCGTCCATTGCGTACAGGTGTGCCCGTGGGCGATCTCGCCGCGGGGCTCAACGCGGCGATCGGCGTCCTCGCGGCCCTGGAGCACCGCCGCTCCACCGGTCGGGGCGACTACATCGACGTCTCGATGCTCGACTGCCTCGTTTCAATGCTCAATTATCAGGCGAGCTACTACCTGCACTCAGGTGTGCCGCCCCGCCCGCAGGGCACAGGGCATGATTCGGTACCCACGTATCGCGCCTTCACCTGCGGGGACGGACAGGTGATGGTCACCACCGCGAACACCGAGCGGATGTGGGCGGAGATGGCCCGAGTGCTCGGGCACGAGGAGTTGATCACGGACTCGCGCTTCGTGACCAATGCCGACAGGCTCCGCAACAAGGAAGCGCTGTGGGCGATCATCGAGCCCGCCTTCCTGAGTCACTCGGCTGCAGAGTGGGTGCAACGCTTCAATGCCGCGAGCATCCCGGCCGCCCTGGTGAAGAGCGTTCCCGAAGCGCTGGCCGACCCGCAGGTCGTCCACCGGCAGATGGTCGTCACGCTCGAGGATGGAAAGGGCTCCCGCGTATCGGTGCCGGGCAACCCGATCAAGTTCGAGAAGTCGGCGCGCAAGGAACACGCGTTCCCGCCGCGTCTCGGTGAGGATGGCAAGGACGTCCTCGTCGCAGCGGGACTCGACGACACCGACATCGACCAGTTGGTCGCGGACGGCGCGCTTGTCCCGGGGTGGTCCGCGTGACGGGGGCGATCGACCTCGACTCGATCGTCGCGATCGACGTCCACGTCCACGCGATGCGGCCGGACACGCCAGGAGTTGAGAACGAGGTCAGCCGTCGTACCAGGGAGGACCAAGCGCGACGGTGGAAGTCCGACCTCGTGAACATCACCTTGGACCAGACGGCCGACTACTACCGCGAGCGGCGCATGCTCGCGGTGGTCTTCCCGGTCGACACGGAGCGCCACATGGGCGATTCGCGTGTCCCGAACCTGGACGTGGCGGCCGCCGCGCGTCGGCATCCGGACGTCATGATTCCATTCGCGAGCATCGACCCCAGACGACCCGACGCGATCCGGGAAGCCCGCGATCTCATAGAGAATCACGGCGTCAAGGGCTTCAAGTTCCACCCGAGCATTCAGGGCTTTGCGACGGACGAACCAGCGGCGTATGAACTATATGAAGTCCTGGCCGGCTACGGATCAATCGCGCTCTTCCATTCCGGCCAGACCGGGATCGGGCGCACTTCTCCAGGCGGGGGAGGGGTGCGCCTCAAGCACTCCAACCCCATGCTCCTCGACGACATCGCCGTCGACTTCCCCGAGCTCCGCCTGATCATCGCTCACCCCTCCTTCCCCTGGCAGGCGGAGGCGCTGGCGGTCGCACGCCACAAGCAGAACGTGTTCATCGACTTGTCCGGATGGTCGCCGAAGTACTTCGAAGAGCAACTCGTGCAACACGCGAATTCGCTCATCTCGGACAAGGTCCTCTTCGGCTCGGATTTCCCGGTGCTCACCCCCGACCGGTGGCTGGCCGACGCCGAGACTCGCGGGTTCAAGAGCGAAGTCCTGCCCAAGATCCTCAAATCGAATGCGGCACGGCTCCTCGGATTGGCCGAGGATTGAGACACAGGGGGGCCCGCTTACGAACGCCGATGCTGCGAAGGACGTGACAAATGAGCGTTGACAGGGGAGCACAGGCCACAGCGGTGGGCGCGCAGTACGTAGCGCGCCTCCTTCAGGTGGATGCCGCGAATCCGTCGCTGGTGGACCGGATCGCGATCGATGTCGCGTTGGCCATCGTCGACGGGCGAATCGCGCCCGGAGACAAGGTCGACTCGGTCAGCGTCGCTCGGCGGTACCACTCGAGCCGGACGCCGGCCCGGGAGGCGATGCTGTTGCTCGAGCGCCACGGACTCGTCACAACGGTCCCGCGCCGTCGCCCGCGAGTGACCATCGTGCCGGCGGAGACGATGATGCAGATCTACGACGTCCGTGCGGTGCTCTCCGCTCTGGTGTCGCGCCTCGTGTGCACAAACGCGACCGACGAGGACTTGGAGGAGCTCCGACTCCTGCTCGACGCGATGGGCGAGGCCGCGGCGTCCGGATCCGAG
>DATMSC010000615.1:0-6136 GCA_035565595.1 Longimicrobiales bacterium
CTTCTACAACTCGCAGCGCTTCACGCTGAACGTCACCCGGCGCGACATGGTGGAAGCGGGCTACTCGCCCAGCGTCCGCCTGTTCGAGGCAGCCGCGTGCGGCACGCCCATCATCTCCGACCGGTGGCCCGGACTCGACGAATTCTTCGAACCCGGGATCGAGATCTGTATCGTGGAATCGGCGGACGAGACGCTGGAGGTGCTCAGGGGGATGGACGACGACGCCCGGCGGGAGCTCGGTGAGCGGGCGCGCCACCGCGTCCTCGCCGCGCACACCGCCGCTCACCGCGCGGCCGAGTTCGAGAGGTACGTGATGGAAGTGGCGTGAGTTGCGCTCCCGTCAGTTGGAGAGCGGCCACGCCGCCTCGTAGACCCTGCGGAGCCCGAACGCATCCCGTTCGGCGAGGTAGACCACGCCGGGGCCCGCGACACGGTGTGCCTTCGACGGCGCAGCCCACCCTGCTTGCGCGCCGGGGTTCATCCCGTATCCCCACCTGCGCGACGATATGGTGCGGGAGACGCTCCTGGCCCGACGTCAGGACGGCGCCTGGGCACCGGCTGCTACATTATCCCATCCAGGTAGAAGTCCGCGCGCCACCCCGATCCACCCCGCACCGCTCGCGCGACGTCGAAGCGTATGAGCCCGTCGAAGAGGCCGAACCCCGCGCCCACCCCGACGAGCGGGCGACCGTGCGCGAGCTCATCTCGCGCTCCTGCCCACCCGGCGTCGGCGAAGAGCGTGATGCGGGCGCCCGGCATCGCGGTGCCCACCTCCGCCCTTGCCCGCCAGAAGGAAGGTCCGCTCGCTGCCGCACCGGGAAACCCGCGCAGCGTCCGCGGGCCGCCCAGGAACCAGTGCGACTGTACCGGTGAATCGCCGAACATCGTGCCTGCCGCGATCTCGACGGCGCCGGCAACGTCATCGCCGAGCGGGGCGTTCATGCGCACGGTCGCGCCCGCGCGCACGAAGTCGAATGTCCCGGTTTCCGCGACGACCGAAGCCTCGGCCCCGAGGCGCACGGCGCCCGGGTTCAGGCCGTGCTGCCCGCGCAGCGTCATCGCGATGCCCGCTTGATCCGCCCGCTCGGCCGCGATGTTGTCGCGGAACGCGAACCCGTCGTTCCCCCAGCGGCGGAAGCTGAAGTCCGTCTCCTTCGCCACCGGCGACTGGCGTTCGTAATACGCCCGCCAGTCCACGCGCGCCGCGAGACGGGAACCCGCCGTGCGGGTGATCTCCACCCCGCGTGCCCGGAAGTATTCGCCATCGTCTCTACCGAAGACGAGCGCCATGAGTGAGTTGCCGGTGCCCAGCGCCCGCGTGGCGGGATTGGCCACGGCCAGACGGTCGTAGACGCCTGCCTCGACCGGGACCCGCATGCCCGCGAGGGAAGCCCGGAGCTCGGGCTCGAATCGTTCCGCCGCGATGCCATATCTCACCACGCCGGTGAGCGACGCCCGCCCGAAGTCGAGCCCCGCCTCCCCGCCGACGGAGAGCCCCTCCACGCGGTTGTATCGAACCTGGCCGCCGCGGGCGAAGCGCCAGTCGAATCCGGGATCCGCTAGCTGCCAGGGCCGGAGCGCGACGGCCTGCAGCCGTTCGGCCAGCTTTTCGAGCTCCGCTTCGGAGAGGATCGGGCCACCGTCGTAGATGGTGCCCTCGAAATGCCGGCTCGCGATGAGCAGCGAATCTTGCTCGGGGCGTTCGATCGCAACCAGCCGGCACCGGCCGCCCCGGCACTGGCAGTTTTCGGAGTCGCCGTCGCACGCCACGGCATCGGCCCGGCGCAGCTCGCTGATTTCGAGTCTCGGCACCGGCGGGGAGGGGGACGGATCCCCGGTGATCGAGTATTCGGTGTACAGCCGTTCCACGCGGAGCGGGACCGCCAGCAACTGCCCGATCCTGGCCTCGCCGTCGAATACCACGATCGCCGGCATCCACCACCGGTTGTCCCAGTAGGCGTATTCCACCAGAATCTGCCGGATCTCGCCTTCGATGTAGCCGTTGCCCGGTCGGCGCCGCTCGCGCCCCCGCACCGAATCGGGTGCCAGCTCCCACAGTTGGAACGGTCGCACCGGGCGGACCTGCGCGCGCACAACCGCGTACGAGTCCGCGTCGATCCACAGCGAGCCCCCGATCAGGCGGGGATCATCGTGGCGCGGCTCGACGACCACTTCGCGCAGGCGGATCTCGCGTCCGTCCGGGAGGCGGATCCCGGCTGTGTCGCCGGGGCGAAAGCGATAATTGGCTTCGCTCCCCGGGTCGAGCGGATGGCGGAGGAACTCCGGGCCGCCGAGCCCGGCGACGAGTCCGTCGTCGACGGGATCGAATACGAGCTGGATCGGTGCGTCGGGGACGGAAAGCTCCGTCGTGAACACGGGGGCGACCGCGCGGGCCCCGAGCATCTCGAGCGTTCCCCGTTCGCCCCGTACCCAGCGCACGCGAGCCACCGACTCCTCCCGGTAAAGCAATCGCTCCCGCCCGGGTGTGTTCAGCCCGACCGAGATGCGTTCCCGGGACACCGCCTCGTACGCGGCGATCGAACGGTCCACCCGTTCCCGTCGCTCGCGCGCACCCTCCACGAGCGTCCGAACTTCCGCGTCCTCGTATGCGTCCAGAGGCACGGGAATCGAGGCGCCAACGGCGAACGTATCGACCTGGATCAGGAGGAGTGTGGCGGCCAGGAGCGGGAACATTGCGTGCTTCCTTCGGTCGTGAAGTCGAGATGCGTCCGGTCGCGACACCGGACCACGCCGTATATGGCGACGGCCTGCGCCGCGGCACGCCGCGCGCCACATGCGTGCACCGGCGCCTTTCGAGCCTTACGCGTCAGGGGCCGACGCGGTTGCGGATCCGCGCGCGCCCGTGCGACATTGGCCCCGGCCAACCCCTTCGACGCATCGCTGACCGCACCATGGAACGCACGATGTCCACCCCCGACGACAACATCGACGACGTGATCGCCGGGGACGTACGACCCGGCGAGGGGCACCCGCGCACGGTGGCGGAGCGGATGGCCCGGCGCATCCGCATGGTGGTACCCGTGCGGCACAGCCCTCGCCTCGCCGAGTTTATGGCACGCGTCGACACCGACGACGACCTCTATGCCACCTGGCTCGCGGCCAACGTGAACGCCGTGGAACGGCTCGGCATGACGGACCACGGGCCCGTCCACGTCAAGATCGTGCTCAACATCGCGGTGAAGCTGCTCCGCCTCCTGACGGAGAGCGGGGTGCGGCCCGCCATCGTCGAGAACTACGGGATGGAGGCGCAGGACGCTGAAGTCGTCGTCGCCGCCGCGTCGCTCCTGCACGATATCGGCATGTCGATACACCGGAGCAACCACGAGGAGTACTCGCTCTTCCTGGCCAACACCAAGCTACGCGAGCTGCTCGCCGGGATCTACGACACTGCCACGGCGGCGATCGTCCGCGCCGAGATCCTGCACGCCATCATCGCCCACCGGGCCGGCGGCAAGCCGCTGACGCTGGAGGCCGGCGTCGTACGCATCGCGGATGCGCTCGACATGGCGGAGGGCCGGTCCCGCGTCCCGTTCACCGCCGGGTCCACCAGCATCCACGCGCTCTCCGCAGCAGCCATCGAATCCGTCCACATCGAACGTGGTGAAACCAAGCCGGTGCGGCTGCGCATTGAAATGTCCAATTCGGCCGGCGTCTTCCAGCTCGATCAGCTCTTCCGGGAGAAGCTCGATGGGAGCGGGCTGGAGCCATACATCGAGCTCGAAGCCCGGATCGCGGGTGAGGGCGAACGGCGCCTCTTCCGCGAATACCGCCTCTGACGGTTCAGATGTCATACGAGGCGCTGACGAAAGGCCGGTGGAGCCGCCGTGGCGGCCCACCGGCCGGGGACTGCGTACGCGACTGACGGTCAGTCGGAGGCGACCTGCGTTTCGGGGAGCTCGGGTACCGTCGCCTCGCTGAGCGGCTCGGACGCGACGCGCCTCCGCGCCGATTCGCGTCTCAGCTCCGCCTTGAAGCGGTCGAGCTGCTCTTCGAGGTCTTCGAAAGCCGCCTGGATCAGCCCCATCGGGGTGTCGGCCGAGTTCCGGGCAGCGGTCAGCGTGCGGTTCACGACGAAGAGCCGCAGGCTCCCGGTGAATTCAGGACGCCGCGCGTGGCGTTCCACGGCGACATCGAGCTGTACGAGGTCCGGTTCGAATGCGCTCAGCCGCTTGCGGAGCTTGCTGATGCGCCGTTCCAGCATTCGGGTGGCGGCAGGTGAGAGGGTGAGGTTCTTGGCGGTGACGTGGACGTTCATGGAGTGCCTCCAGTCGGCCGGGACATGGAAGGTGTCACACCCACTCCGAGCGGGCGTCACACCCATTCGGACCCCGCGTCATCACAGGTGTTCCAGCGTCCTTCGTTCGCCTCAAGGGGCTACATCGAAGAACTCCAGCTTTCCCGCCTCCCTCTCCACGGTCGTTTTCAGCGTCCAGTCGCTGTCGAACAGGATGAGTGGCTGCTCCCTGGCGTCATAGACGAGCGCGCGGCCGTAGCCCTCGGAAACCCGCCGGATCTCGGGGTCCGGGCCGCGCACCCAGCGCGCGCGGCTGTATGGTAGCGGCTCGAGACGGGCCACCACGCCGTATTCGTTTTGCAGCCGGTGGAGCAGTACGTCGAACTGGAGCAGACCGACGGCGCCGACGATCGGCGCCGGGCCCGTCAAACCTTCGGAATAGAAGACCTGCGCCGCGCCTTCTTCCGAAAGCTGCCGCAGCCCGGTATCCAGGTGCTTGCGCCGGAGCGGATCCGGGACGTTGATCCTGGCGAAGTGCTCGGGCGAGAAACGCGGGATGTCATCGAAACGTACATTCGGGTTCTCCGCGAGGGTATCACCGACCCGGAGCACTCCTCGATCGTGGACCCCGACCACATCACCCGGCCACGCCTCCTCCACGTGAGTACGCTCCCGGGCAAGGAACTGCTGCGGCGCCGCGAGCCGGATCGTGCGGCCCGTGCGCGCCACGTGTACGGCCATCCCCGCCTCGAATCGCCCCGAACAGATGCGCACGAATGCGATCCGGTCGCGGTGCTTCGGATCCATGTTCGCCTGGATCTTGAACACGAATCCGGAAAACGTTGGATGATCCGGCGCGACCTCGCCGGCGCTGGACTGCCTCGGGCCCGGCGCCGGTGCCAGCGACAGGAACCGCCGCAGGAACGGCTCCACGCCGAAATTGGTGAGCGCGCTGCCGAAGAATGTGGGAGAGGAGCGACCGTCGCGGATCGCGTCCGGATCGAAAGTGTCTCCAAGCGCCTCTAGCAGCTCGATGTCCTCGAGCAACTGGGCGTGGGCGTTCCGGCCGATGAGCTCTTCGACGGCCGGGTCCTCGAGCGCGGTGACGCGCGTCGCCGCGCGGCGCTGGCCGTGATCGTGGCCGCGGTCGAAGAGGTGGATCTCCCGCGAAAGGCGGTCGTAGACGCCGATGAAATGGCCGTTGTCGTGAATGGGCCAGTTGATCGGATAGCAGCGCATCCCCAGCTCCGCTTCGACGTCGTCGAGCAGCGCGAGCGGTGACTCGCCCGGCCTGTCGCACTTGTTCACGAAGGTGAAGACGGGTGTACGCCGCAGCCGGCAGACGGCGAACAGCTTCCGCGTCTGCTCCTCGACGCCCTTGCGATTGTCCAGGAGCATCACCGCGCTGTCCGCGGCCGTGAGGGTGCGGTACGTGTCCTCGGAGAAGTCCTGGTGGCCGGGGGTGTCGAGGAGGTTGACCTGGTAGCCGTCGTATTCGAACTGGAGGACGCTCGACGTGACCGAGATCCCGCGCTCCTGCTCGAGCTTCATCCAGTCCGAAGTCGCGTGCCGCGCCGCCCTCCTGGCCTTGACCGAACCCGCGAGGTGGATCGCCCCGCCATACAGCAACAGCTTTTCGGTGAGCGTCGTCTTCCCCGCGTCCGGATGGCTGATGATCGCGAAAGTCCGCCGCCGCCCCACTTCACGCACGAGATCCATCTGTCGCTTCCGCCACGTTCGACCAACCGTATCAGCTCCCTGAATGTAGCGGGGAATGCCGGTCGATCCAACCGGGTGCAGCGAGATTGCGTACGATTCGCGCGGTTGCCTATGTTCCGACGCGACCGGGCGAAAGAGCCCGCATTGAGGGAGCGATCATGT
>DATMSC010000616.1:0-1777 GCA_035565595.1 Longimicrobiales bacterium
AAGGACGAGCTGCGCGAGATCGCGAGCACCTACGGAGATCCTCGCCGCACCGAGATCATCGGCTATGACGGCGACTTCACCGATGAGGACATGATCCCGGATGACGAGATGGTGATCACCGTCTCGCATTACGGCTACATCAAGCGGCTGCCGGTCGACACCTACCGTAGCCAGAATCGCGGTGGGCGAGGGCTTCAGGGGATGGAGACGAAGGAGGAGGACTGGGTCGAGCACCTCTTCCTCGCCAAAATGCACGACTACCTGATGTTCTTCACCAGGAACGGCCACTGCCACTGGCTGAAGGTGCATCAGTTGCCGCAGGCCGGTCGTGCGGCGCGCGGGAAGCCGATCGTGAACCTGATCCGTCTGGGTGAGGGTGACCAGATCGCGGCGCTCGTCCCGGTCAGGGAGTTCAGCCCCGACCGGTACCTCATGTTCGCGACCCGGCGAGGGGTCGTGAAGAAGACGTCGCTCGCGGCGTACTCGCACGTGCGCGTGACCGGCGTGAACGCGATCAACATCCTCCCCGGCGACGAGCTGATCGATGTGCAGATCACGAGCGGCGACGACCACGTGATCCTCGCGACGCGCGAAGGCCTCGCCATCCGGTTCCACGAGAGCGACGTACGCGAAATGGGCCGGATCGCCACCGGCGTGCGCGGGATCTCGCTGGCCGAGAACGACTACGTGGTCGGCATGGTCGTTGTGCACGCCGACCTCGCGCCGGAGATGACGTTGCTCGTGGTGACGGACAACGGTCAGGGGAAGCGGTCGCTCATCGAGGACTACCGCATCCAGCGCCGGGGCGGGAAGGGCGTGATCAACTTCAAGGCGAACGGCAGGACCGGAAAGGTCGTCGCCATCAAGTGCGTCGCTCCGGAAGACGAGCTGATGCTGGTCACGCGGAACGGCATCGTGAACCGCCAGCGGATCCGGGACATCCGCGTGATCGGCCGCGCGACCCAGGGGGTGCGTCTCATGAACCTGGATTCCGGTGACGCGGTGGTCGACGTGGCGCGCCTCGTCCCGGACAACGGCAACACCTCCGAGGAAACGCCTGACCCGGAGCCGGCTCCATTGACGCCGGCGGGCAACTTCGACAGCGAGCCCGGCTCACTTGAGTGACCGGGCGCGGCCCCGCGCGCTGACGGCTGTCCCCGGGGTACGGGTTGGCCACTTCACGGATCGCGAAGCCGCCACCGGCTGCACCGTCGTTCTCGGCCCGTTCCGCGCAGCTGTCGATGTGCGCGGTTTCGCGACGGGCACCCGCGAGATCGATGCGTTGCAGCCGACCCACATCGCGCCGCGGGCGGACGCGCTCGTCCTGACAGGCGGCTCGGCCTTCGGGCTCGCTTCCGTCGACGGCGTGATGTCCTGGCTGGCGGAGCGTGGCGCCGGATTCGAAACCGCGGCCGCCCGTGTCCCGATCGTGCCGGCGGCCGTGGTCTACGATCTCGGCGTCGGGAGCGCGGATCGGAGGCCGGACGCGACGGCTGGAAGGTTGGCCTGCGACGCCGCGACCGAAGACGACGTTGCCGAGGGGCGGGTCGGCGCCGGGACTGGCGCGACCGTCGGGAAGCTCTTCGGCATGGAGCGCGCGGTCCCCGGCGGCGTGGGGACGTGGGCGGAAACCAGCAGTGAATACACGGTCGGCGCGCTCGCGGTGGTCAACGCCGTCGGCGACGTGCTGGATGCTGGAGGCCGGATCGTGGCCGGTGCGCGCGCCGAGTCCGGTGACTGGCTGGATTCGGCATCGTCGCTGTGCAACGGTTCACTC
>DATMSC010000617.1:0-1600 GCA_035565595.1 Longimicrobiales bacterium
CCGCTGGTCGCCGGACCCGGTGCCGGAAGGAGTCGTGTTCGCGATCACCGTGGAAGGCGGAGACCCGGCCGTCGTTTCGGCGACCGGAGAGTTCGAGGGCGAGCCGCTCCACTTTTCGGCGACCGGCACAGGCGTTCTTTCCGCGCTCGCGGCCGCGCCGCTGGACTCGATCGGAGCACGCGCTCTCGACCTCGTGATCACGCACGCGGACGGATCCACGGACTCACGTCGCCTCGAAGTGACGATCGACCGCGGCGAGTACCCGCTGCAGCGCCTGAACGTCGCTCCCGAATACACCACCTATCCGCCCGACATCCAGCAGCGAATCGACGCGGAGTGGGAGCGCGCCATGGCGGTGTCCCGCCGCTCGCACGAGACGCCGCGGATGTGGGAGCCTCCATTTGCGCTCCCCCGGGACAGCCGGGTGACCAGCGGCTTCGGCAATGGCCGCATCTTCAACGGCGTGGTACAGAGTCGGCACACCGGCGTCGACTTCGCCGGTGGGGTCGGTGAACCGATCACCTCGCCGGCCCGCGGTGTCGTCGCTCTCGCCGATACCTTCTATCTCGGCGGCCGGGTGCTCTATATCGACCACGGCGAGGGGCTGGTGACCGGATACCTCCACCTCAGCGCCCACGAGGTAGCCGAGGGCGATGTCGTCGAACGCGGCCAGCTCATCGCCAGGGTCGGCGCCACGGGCCGCGTCACCGGGCCGCACCTGCACTTCATTGTGCGGTACGGTCAACACGCCGTGGACCCGTTCAGCGTCATGGAGCTGTTTGACGCAATGCGGTGACGGCGAGAACCCCGACGCACTGGCGCCCCGGCCGCGCGCGCCGCATCATCGTCGATCATGGACTTCTTCGGGGCTCAGGACCGGGCCAGGCGCCGGAGCCGCATCCTGCTCCTCGCCTTCGTGGCGGCGGCTGCGACAGTGGTCGCGGTTGCCCATGGCGTCGTCGTCGTCCTGACCCGCTCCTTCGGAGCGTGGCTCCTCGAACCGGCGCTCGCCCGTATCGTCGCCTTCGGCACCCTCGTCGCGATCGTGGCCGGATGCCTGTGGCGGACGAAACAGCTCCAGAGGGGAGGCCACGTCGTTGCCGCGATGCTGGGTGGGCGAGAGGTAAACCCGGAGGCGGCCACCTTCGAGGAGCGGCGGCTCTGTAACGTCGTCGAAGAGATGGCCATAGCGGCAGGCGTTCCCGTGCCCCGCGTTTTCGTACTCGACGACGAGAGCGGGATCAACGCCTTCGCCGCGGGCTACTCGCCCGGTGATGCAGCCATCGCGGTCAGCCGGGGCGCGCTGATCCGGCTCACGCGGGACGAGATCCGCGCCATTGTCGCCCACGAGGTTGCGCACGTCCTGAACGGGGACATGCGCCTGAACACCTGGCTCGCGGGGATGCTGTACGGCATCCTGATGCCGGGCGTCGTGGGGCGAAGCCTCCTGGCGGGGCGCCTCGGCGCTGCCGGTCGTGTTTCCGCGCGGGCAGCTCCGGGCCTCGCCATCGCCGGCGCTCTGCTCATCGTCGTGGGGCAGCTCGGAATGTGGCT
Source organism: Longimicrobiales bacterium (assembly GCA_035565595.1). Lineage (GTDB taxonomy): Bacteria > Gemmatimonadota > Gemmatimonadetes > Longimicrobiales > RSA9 > DATMSC01. Next base: position 1,555 of record DATMSC010000617.1, read on the forward strand.
GGCGCGGGCGATCCAGGCGGCGGCGTCACGCCAGCGGGAGCTCCTG
>DATMSC010000618.1:0-9179 GCA_035565595.1 Longimicrobiales bacterium
ATCAGGACGAGCTTGCCGACGTGCTTTCCGGCGGCCATCTCGCGGAACGCGTCGGGTGCACGGTGCATCGGGAAGGTGCGCACCGGCAGAGGTCTCAGCTCACCGGCCTCAACCCGGGCTACCAGGCGCTCCAGTCGTTCCCGGATCAGATCCGGCTCGTGGAGGAGCATCGGCGTCAGATCGACGGGGAGATACCGGACACCGTGGGCCGCGCCATCGAACGCATCCACCTGCGCCTGCGTCCAGATCCCGGTTTTTCCGAGCTCGAGCAACCGGCCGCCGGGCGCGAGCACGCACAGCGACGCGGGGATGAACTCACCGGCGAGGCTGTTGAGCACGAGGTCGACGCCGCGGCCACCCGTCGCCGCCATCAGCTCGCCCACGAAGGTGGTGCTGCGCGAGTCGAAGACCGCGCGGGCGCCGAGTGAGCGCACCAGCGCCCGCTTCTCCGGAGTCCCGGCGGTGGCGTACACGGTCAATCCAGCGGTCCGCGCGAGCTGGAGCGCTGCCATCCCGACGCCGCCCGCCGCCGCGTGGATCAGCACGGATTCCCCATGCCGCGCACCGCCGACCTCATTCAATGCGTAGTCGGCGGTCAGGAACGCGATGGGGAGCGTTGCCGCCTGCGGGATCGACAGCGAGGCGGGCACGCGGACGGCAAGCCCGGCGGGGAGCGTTGCGAACTCGCCGAGCACGCCGCCGGCAGCCATGATCCGGTCCCCGACGCAGACGTGGGTCACGCCTTCGCCCACTTCGGTCACGACGCCCACGCACTCGGTACCGAGCGCGTCAACGTCCCGGCGCAACCCGAGCGCGTGGACCACGTCTCGGAAGTTCAGTCCGGCGGCGTCGATCCGTATCTCGATTTCGCCGGGACCCGGCTGGCGCCGGGGGGCCGGCTCGTAGCGCAGATCATCGAGGCGGCCGGATGTGCCGTACACCCACCTGCGGGAGATGCGGGTGCTATCATCATCCTTCTCGGAGATGGTCGGCGCGGTGATCGGGCGCAGCCGCGGGACGCGCCGGCCGCCGGATCGAATGGCGATTTCCGGCTCGTCGTCCGGGTCGAGCAGCTCTTCGAACAAGGCCTCGAGCGACGTCCCACCGACGCCGACCCATGCCTCGCCGCCGGGCACCGCGGCCACCAATGGCCCGGTGGAGGGCGTTTCCACCCCGGGCGGCAGGTCGACGCAGCGGATACGTATCTCCGGGCGCTCAGCGGTCGCGGCGCGAGCGAGTCCCCAGAGCGTCGCCTGTGAGGGCGCTACCGGATCCACAGCATCGTTGGCGGGTTGCCCGCCGCGTGTCACCAGGTGAAGCCGAGGCGGTCCGTCGTTGTAGGCAGCGAGCGCCTGCACGATCGCCAGGGCGCCCGCGCAGGAGACCTCGAGCGCGCCGTCCAGCAGGTCGGGGTCGGGGAGGGGCCTGGTCCCATCGACGGCGGCATCCAGCGCGCGGAACCACGCCACGTCCGTGACCCCGCCGAGCCGATCAGCCGCGGATCGCAGGATCGGGAGAACGGCGCTGGCCGTCAGCGACGGCGAGATCTCGGCTTCTTCCGGAGCGATTCGAACCACCGGCGTCGCCGATGCGTCAAGGCGTTCGATAAAGGCGTCCGCAACGCCACCCCGATCGGCGAAAACGACCCACCGTCCGTTCGCTACTGGCGCCGTGCCATTCTCGAGTCTTGCATGAGTGGCGCTCGCGGTCGCGCCACCGGCGCCCGGCTCGTGCCAGTGGGCCTGGAGAGCTGCCGGGGGTGCTGTGGCCACCAGCAGCGAGTGCCGTGAAAGAATCGATTCGCCGGGAGACTCAGGCGGGCTGCCCCGGCCGTCCACGAGTTCCGCTTCAATGAAATCCGATTCGAGCAGCACACGCTTCCACGCCGCAGCGGGGAGGAGCGGGTGGTGGGGGCGCAGGTCGGTGTCCGCGAAGTGCCACCACCCTTCGAGGAGTCCTACGGTCAGCTCGAACCAGCGCTCGGGGTAGGTGACCTCGAGGGCGCACAGGGCACCGCCGGGCGCCAGGAGCTTCCGCACCCGTTCGAGCGCGGCGCGCACGTCGCGGGCGGCGTGGAGCACGTTGGCCGCGAGCACGACGTCGTATTGCCCCGGCTCGAAACCCTGGAGCACGGGGTCCTCGTCGATATCGAGCACGGCGAACCGGGTGTTGCGCCGTGCGCCGAGAGCTTCTCGCGCCCGCTCCACGAAGAGGGGACCAATGTCGGTGAAAGTGTACGCGACCGAGTCGGGCGGGAGCGCGGGGAGGACGTGGCTCGTCGTGCCGCCCGTCCCACCGCCGATCTCCATGACGCGCAGCGGCCTGCGGACCGACGCACCAGCGGCGAGCCTCTCGATCACACGTCCTACGCTCGTGCCCAGTGAACGCGCCAGCGCCGAGTCGCGATAAAGGCGAGTGAGCACGGAGGTGTCCCCGCCGGGGAAGAGCAGCTCGAGGGGGTCGGCAGCGCCTGCGAGCACTGCGGCGAGGAGCGGGCCGCAGCGCGTCACCAGGTCCAGCTCCGGCGCCCCGGCGTGCGTCCGCGTCAGCGACGCGACCAGCGATCCGGGGTCCACATCAGGGAGCGGCTGGAGCACCGTCCACCCGACCGCCGCCTCGTCCGGGGTGCGGGCAACAATGCCGTCCTCGGCGAGGATTTCGAGATAGCGGTGGATGAGCCGGGTGTGGCGCGGCGCAATGCACAGTTCTCGCACGAGCGCGCCCGCGTCGACCCGGTCGCCGGTATCGGGCGACCAGCCCATGGCCCTGAAGGCCGCGACGATGTACCCGGTGACCAGCGCGTCGAGTCCGCGATACAGCGCCGCGTACGTGTCCTCCGGGAACTCGATGGCACCGGCGTCGTCAACCGCGGCCAGGATTTCCCTCGCCGTGGCGCGCGATGCGTCCGGTGTCGATCCCGGTAGGCGGTGGCCACGGGGTGCCGGTTCCCAGAGCACGCGGTACAGCGCGTCATACCGGGGATGGGCGCCCTCCGGCTCCGTGGCGGATGCGTCGACACGGCGCTTGAGGACCAGCCGATCGATGGCGACGGTCGGGTTTCCTGCGGCATCGTGCATCCGCACCGAGGCCACGACGACATCGCGGTTCGCCTTGCCCGGGGCCTCGACGCGCACGTGACTGACCACAGAAGTGTGGGCTCCGGGGCGGATGACCACACGGTTCACGGCAACGGGGAGGTACAACGGCCTGGCCGTGCCGCTGTCGTCGACGCCGTCCAGCGCGGCGGCCACGGCCTGTATCCCGGCATCCAGCGTGGCGGGGTGGATGAGGTACGGCTCTGCCTCACCGTTCGTCGGTCCGACCAGCCATGCGAGCGCCTCTCCGCTCCCGTAGCGCAGCTCTGCGATCCGGCGGAACGCCGGCCCGAAATCCAGGCCGCGGGCAGCCAGCGCGCGGTAGAACCGATCGGCGTCGGACGCTGCAGAGCACCGGGTCGCCACATCAGCCGGATCGAGCACGACCGAAGAGCGGGCGTTCGCTTCGGCCCGACGCAGATCGACAGGCTCGGCGTGGACCAGACACTCGAGATGCAGCGCGAAATCGTCGTCGCCCTGACCGATGCTGACGATTCGCGCCCTTGCCCGGGCCTCGCCGTCCGGTTCCAGGCGGACGAGCATCGTTCGGGGGGAAGCGGGGTCGAGCGCCAGCGGACGGGGGATCGAGACGTCGGAAAGCGTCGCGTCCGTCCATCCGGGCCCGAGTGCGGCCGCCGCGACCACCGCTTCCATGAACGCCGCGGCGGGCACAATGACCTTCCCGTCGACCACGTGATCGGCGAGGAAGCCCAGCGACCGGGGATCGAAGGTGCGTTCCCACGTCCAGCCGGGTTCGGGTAGGCGGAGCCGCTCTCCGAGCAAAGGGTGCGTTTCTGCGAACCGAGTGGCGCTGGCTGCCGTCCGCGCGACAGGCTCCACCCTTACCCACAGTGACTCGCGCTGGAATGGGTAGGTGGGGAGCCGCACTCGCCGGCGATGCCATGATCTGTCCCGTCCCGCCCAGTCCAGATCCACCCCTGCGGCGTAGAGCGCGGCCGCCGCAGTCGCGAACTGCGTCGGGTCGTCCACGTCCCGCCGCAGCGACGGTATCCAACTGAGCTCCGGGTCGGGAAAGCCGGCGGCGCCGATCCCGCAGAGCGTCGGTGACGGCCCGCATTCCAGGAACAGCGTGTGGCCTCGCCGGCGAGCGTACTCGAGGCAGTCGTGGAACCGGACCGTGTGGCGTGCGTGCTCCGTCCAGTAGTCCGGGCGGCGCAGATCGGCCGTGGAGACCGCCCGCCCGGCCCGGTTGGAAACGAGCGGGATGCGCGGTTCCACGACCTCGACGGTTGCGGCCGCGCGCCCGAGCGGCTCGAGAGCGGGGTCCATGAGCCGCGAGTGGAACGCGTGCGAAACGCGGAGGAGCCGCGACGGTATGCCGCGCTGCGTCAGCGCGCTGATGGCAGCGGCGACGGCGCTTGCATCGCCGGAGATCGTCACGTCCTTCGGGCCATTGACCGCCGCAATGGACAGCTCGCCTTCGCGGACTCCCTGAAGCTCCGCTAGCACGTCCTCACCGGCATAGACAGTGGACATGGCGCCGCCATCCGGCAGCGCGTCCATGAGTGCTGCCCGCTCGGCTACCAACCGGAGCCCGTCTTCGAGCGAGATCGCGCCTGCCACGATCGCCGCCGAGAACTCGCCAACGCTGTGGCCGATGACCATGGCGGGAGAGACGCCCCAGCTCCGCCACAGCTCGGCGAGCGCGACTTCCAGGGATACGAGGGCGGGCTGCACGTAGATGGTGCGGTCGAGCAGCCTCGCCGCGTCGTCGCCCACACCGAACATCACGCCGAACAGGTCTAGCCCCGCGCGCCGGCGAAGGATAGCGTCGCAGCGCTCGAGCACGTCCCGGAACACCGGCTCCGTGGCGTACAGGCCCCGTCCCATCCCCAGTCGCTGCGCCCCCTGACCGGTGAACAGGAAGACAGGGCGAACGCGGTCGACGGGAGCGCGCCCTCTCCGCAGCGCCCGGGAATCCACCTCTTCCCCATTGGCGAACGCCGCCAGGGTGGCCGCGGCGTCTTCAGCGCTGCGGGCGACGACGGCGAGCCGCTCCTGCAAGTGCGCCCGCCCGACACCTGCCGTGTGGCACATGTCCGCGAATGCGGCCGCCGGGAGACCGCCCGCGAGGTGCCGGGCGAATCGCTCCGCCTGTTCCCTGAGAGCATCGGGCGTGGCCGCGGAGAGAGGGAGGAGCTGGACCGGGCGTTCCGCGGGCGAACCGTTCCCGTTGGCCAGCGGGCGCTCGGGCGGTTCCTCGAGGATCACGTGGGCGTTCGTGCCACTGAAACCGAACGAGCTGACGCCGGCGCGGCGGCGGCCGTTCGTGTTCGGGAACGGCGTCCGCTCGGTCGGAACCCGAATGCGCAGCCGGTCCCACGGGATGTGCGGACTGGGCGCCTCGAAGTGCGGCTGCGCTGGCACCTCCCGACGGTTCAGCGCGATGACGGCCTTGATCAGCCCGGCGATCCCGGCGGCGGCTTCCAGGTGGCCCAGATTCGCCTTGACCGTTCCGACCAGGAGCGGCTGGTCCTCGGGACGGTCTTCGCCGTACACGGCGCCGAGCGCCTGTGCCTCGATCGGATCACCCAGCGACGTGCCAGTGCCGTGCGCTTCCACGTATCCGACGTCCCTCGGCGCCAGCCCGGCGTGGATGAGCGCGGCGCGCAGCACGGCTTCCTGAGCGGGACCGCTCGGCGCGGTGAGCCCGCTGCTGGGGCCGTCCTGGTTGACTGCTGTGCCGCGGATCACGGCCAGGATCCGGTCGCCGTCGCGCTCGGCGTCGGAGAGCCGGCGGAGCGCGACCACGCCGCATCCCTCACCGCGGCCGAACCCATCCGCCGCCGCGTCGAACGCCTTGCAGCGACCGTCGGGCGAGAGCATCCGCGCTGACTGGAACGCGATGGTGAAATCCGTGGACAGGATCAGGTGCGTGCCGCCCACGAGCGCGAGATCGACCTCACCGCAGCGGAGAGATTGGCAGGCGAGGTGGAGGGCGACCAGCGATGAGGAGCAGGCCGTGTCGACGGTGATGGCCGGTCCCTGGAGCCCGAGCAGGTAGGCGATCCGCCCCGATGCCATGGAGTGGGCGATCCCGGAGGCGAAGTGCGCGTGCAGCAGCTCATGGGCATTGCCGGCTGCGAGCTGCATGTGTGCGTAGTCGCCGCCTGTCACGCCGAAGAACACGCCGGTGCGCGAACGTTCCAGGCCGCGCGGGTTGATGCCGGCATCTTCGAGCGCTTCCCACACGCATTCCAGCGCGAGCCGCTGCTGTGGATCGATGCTCTCCGCCTCGCGGGGTGCAATCCCGAAGAGTGTTGGATCGAATGCCCCGACATCGTGCTGCAGGTAGCCGGCGGGGGGTAGCTTCGACGCGTCGACCGGCCAGCCGGGGCGGGGTCCGGGTGCGGGGACCACGGCGTCGCGCGCGTCGGCGAGCAACTCCGCGAACCGCTCCGGCGAGTCGGCGCCGCCTGGGAACCGGCACGCCATCCCCACCACGGCGATGGGCTCGTGACGGGCGCTCTCGATCTCGCGCAGCCGGTGCTCCAAACCGTTGATGGCGCGGATCGCGCGCTGGATTTCAGAGGTCTCGGTGCCCGCAATGATCGTCTCGTGATCCGTCATTTGCATTCCTGAATGCGTGCGGCGCAGTTCATCGCCCGGTCACGTGCCGGAGGTTGGCGGGGCCGCCGCGCTCGAAGCATGGCCGGCGAGGAGCGCGGCGATCCGCGCGATCGTTGGGTAGTCGAAGATCAGGGTGGACGGCAGCGGCTGCGGGACGTACGCCTGAAGGGCGTTCCTGAGCCTCACGGCCATGAGGGAATCCACGCCCAGCTCCATCAGCCGGGCATCCCGGGACGGTGGCCTGCCGGGATCGGCGTGCATCACCCGCATCACGCACTCGCGCACGAACCCGATCGCGATCTCCTCCCGCTCCGCCTCCGGTGCTTCGAACAGTGCCCTCAGGAACGACGGGTCGCGGACGCCGGGGATCGTGCCGGGCACGTCCGCAGGGGTGGCGGCCGCGGCATGGGTCGCTGTTGGCGGCGGCGCGGGATCGGCCGTTGGCCGTGCGACCGTGGAGATCTCTCCAGGCGCGGGGCGCGACGCCGATTCTGCCCACCTGCCGGACAATGGCGGTGACGAAGTCGGGATCGGTGCCTGTGCGAGCAGCACGTTCTGGTGGAGGATGGCCGCCGGGGAGTCTTCTTGCGGTGCCGCCGCGAAGGTGTTGAAGCCGCAGGCCGCCAGGACACCCTGCCATGCGCTCACATCGAGTAGCGGCGTCGCGACGCGCAGGTCGTCATCGAAGCGCTGCCATCCCTCGATCAGCCCCGTCGTGATGTCGTGCCACGGCAGGTGACCCGTGGATTCGACGAGGAGGAGCAGGCCGCCGGGTGCGAGCATTCCGCGCAGCCTCGCCAGCGCCGGCCGTAGCGAGCTCGCAGCATGAACGGCATTCGCTGCGACGATGACGTCGTACGAACCCGGCTGAAATCCCTGCGCTGCAACGCCCTTCTCCAGGTCGAAACGGAGCGTGCGCAGGAAACCATAGCCCGCGAACCTCTCGCGGCCGTGATCGAGGAAGACGTCGGAGACGTCCGTGTAATCGTAGGAGGTACGGTCTGGCGGGAGCACCGGTAGGAGCCACGCCGTCGTACCGCCGGTTCCTGCGCCGACCTCGAGCACCCGCACGCTCGTGCCCGCGGGTAGTGCGCTCACGTACGCGCCGAGCGCCGCTGCGGCGATGCCGTTCACGTACCGGAGGATGGCCGACCGCTCGTAGAGCGCCTGCGCCAACTCGAGCGATCCCCCGGGGAATAGTGTTTCGAGTGCGGCGACCCGTCCGACCAGAACGTCCGCGAACAGCCCGCCCGCGTGCCGCACGTAATCGAGAAGCGGGAGATCGTCGGCGAGGGCGCGCTCGACTTCGGCCCAGTACGGAGTGGGGTCCAGCGGCGCCATGCGGCGCACCACCACGTAGCCACGCGCGGTACGCGCCAGCACGCCGCGTACGGCCAGTGCCTCCAGACACCTCGACACGATGTGCCGGTACACGGGGCGGGCGCCGGTGCTGCCGAGGACGTGCTCCAGCTCGATTTCGTCGCCGAGGCCCGGGAACGCACCCAGCTCGACCAGCGCGTTGCGACAGAGCACGCCGGCAAGCTCGTTCAACGCGCGCCACTTCGCGGGATACGCGCCGAAATCGGTGGCGCCGGACGAGCCGGCAGCGACGAGCGCTGCCTCGACAGCCGCCCTCCAGGCCCGCGCCCTGGGCGAGTCGTGGGAGCCGCTGCCAGGCACGCCCCGGTTCGCCTCACCGACGTGCGCTTCGCCACGGTCCTCCACCGCGGATTGCGGTTGGCCTGCCCTGTCCGGCTGTGGCGCCTGGTCGGTGACAACGGTTGGCGTTGGAATGGCCGGCGTGATGGTTGGCGTGGCGGCCCGGGACGGCGAAGCATCGCCGAACCAGAACCGGCGCCGCAGGAAGACCTGCCCGGGGACGATGACCCGGTGGACGTCCGGCACGGCGGCCAGAGCTTTCCAGTCGGGCAGCCATCCGGCGACGTACAGCCGCGCCGATCCCTCTAGGGCCGCCGCCATCGGATCGCCATCCGGCGCGGCTCCTCGGACGACGATCGTTCCCGCAGGCGTGCCGGGCACGCGACCTTCGCCCGACTCGCTTTCCGAGGCGGTCACAATAGCGATGTCTTCCGACGACGTTCGGCTGGATTCAAGCTCGCGTCCGGGCTCACTGTCGCCGGGGGGCGCACCCTCGGCCAGCGCTGAGTCGGATATGCCGCCGACGGCGACCGCGACTCCAGGTTGTTCGAAAGGTGTGCCAATTTCTATGACGCAGCGCGCGCCTGCCGCGCACGCGGCGAGGATCGCGTTGTGCCGGCGGGCGTGCGTGGCCAGCTCCGCCGCCCAGTACTCTGCCGAGGTCAGCGCCGTGACATCCGGCTCAGCGCCGGTCGCGACCGAAACGAGGCGCACCGGCCCCGCCACCCGGGGCCGGATCGTCGCGACCACGGACTCCAGCTCGTTGGGCTCGGCACCTTGCCCGGCAAGTTCTGGCTGGATGCTCGCTGCCAGGCGGAGCGCGTCGTCGAGCAC
>DATMSC010000619.1:0-3345 GCA_035565595.1 Longimicrobiales bacterium
TGGCGTCCTGGCCAACCGACAGCCTCGCGATCGGTGTTACGGTGCTCGCGTCTTCGTATCGGCGAGGGATGTGGAAGAGGAGGTCGCGCGCGGTGTGAATCCCCAGGCGTGCCAGCAACTCGGCGCGCGTCGGTCCCACGCCCTTCAGGAACTGGGCGGGCCGGTCGAGCGGAGAAGCAGGGGCTGAGGTCTCAATCGCCATGGGGATCCGACATCGGGTTCCGCGCTAACGGCGCCATGGCGGTCGAGAAAAGCCGGCCGCCGCCCTGGCGCGTGGCGAAGGGAGCGAATGGCGCAGACGCGCTCGCTTTCCTGCCCGGTCGTGCGGCAGGAGACGGGCTCACTCCCCCGCCAGCACGCCCTCTGCGAAGGCCTGTGGGTCGAACGGCTCGATGTCGCCGATTCCCTCGCCGGTGCCCACGAGCTTGACGGTAAGGCCGAGCTCCTGCCGGAGCGCGACGACGACGCCACCCTTCGCGGTGCTGTCCAGTTTCGCCAGTATGAGCCCGGACAGCGAGAGCGCCTCGCCGAACAGGCGGGCCTGCGAAAGCGCGTTCTGGCCGACTGTCGCGTCGAGCACGAGCAGCGTCTCATGAGGCGCGCCCGGGACCTTTCGAGCCAGTACCCTCTCGACCTTCTGCAGCTCGGCCATGAGGTCGCTCTGCGTGTGCAGCCGCCCGGCGGTGTCCACGATCACGACATCGTGGCCGCGGTTGCGCGCCGCGTCAACCGCGTCGAACGCGACGGCTGCCGGGTCGGCGCCCGGCCTGGCGCCTACGAAGCCAGACCCGGTCCGTTCGGCCCAGATCTGGAGCTGGTCGATGGCGCCGGCCCGGAAGGTGTCGCCAGCGGCCAGGAGCACGCTGCGCCCCTGGCGCTTCAGCATGTTCGCCAGCTTACCGATCGATGTCGTCTTCCCCACGCCGTTGACGCCGACGATCAGGATCACCGTCAGCTCGCCGCGGTCCGCGAGGCGCAGCCCGTTCGTGCCGGCCGGTGGCGCGACGATGCCTGCGATCTCCGACAGCACGACCCGTTTGAGGTCCGCTTCGTCCCGAATCTTCCCTTCGCGATACAGTGCCTCGACGCGGTCCACCACCCGCAGAGTCGCGGATGCGCCAAAGTCGGCGGCGAGCAGCGTCTCCTCCAACCGTTCGAGCGCGTCCTCGTCCAGCCCGCCCTTCATGATGACGGTGACGTCCGTGAACGCTATCTCCTTGATACGCTGCCACAGCGACTTCTTCTCTTCCGCGCGACGGAACAGTCTGCTCATTCGAATCGATGTCTCTCGTGAATTGCCGATGTCACCTGGAGGCCGCGACCGTCCCGCGGGCTGCGGGCGGGCGAGGCGCAATCTGGGGCGCAGCGCGCCGGCCGTGAAGGTGTCACGCCCGGCGTCGCCGCGCCAGCATCAGCGCAGACCCCAGCGCCGTCTCAGGATCCACTCAGCGGACAGGATCGCGACGAGGAGGACGTAAACCCACGGGAGGGTGTGCAACGGCACGGTTGCCCGGGCTGCTCGCGTCTCCGTCCCGCCAGCCGCGTCGGGCCGGGCTGGCACATCGCCCGCGATGGACATGAATTCCGCGGCATAGCGCTCCGCGGTGAACGGGCCTTCCGCTTGTGCTACCGTCTGTCCGCGCGCGAACGCGGTAGCCTCGAAACGGTAGTGGCCTGGCTCGAGAGCGGCGATGAACGCGGTGTCCGGCCGCAGGGCAGGCACGACTGTGTCGAGGGCGACGGTCCCGTCCTCAGCATACAACCGGACCGCAATACTGTCGGGCGCGAGCCCGGGCGCCACCCACGCCACCGGCTCCCCGCGGGCGACGGTGCGGTCGGCCGGTCGGACCGGAGCGACGGCCACCGCACGTTCGTCCCGAACGAGCCAGCCGGCGAGCGAGCCCCACAGGTGCCGGTAGAGCTGCCGCGCGTCACCGCCGCGGAACGCCCAACGCCAGTACCCGTCCGCCAGCGCGACGACCCAGCGGCGGCCATCGCGCTCACCGGCCAGCACCAGTGGCGCGGCAAGGCCTCGCCGGTCCCGGCTCCCGACGAGCGGTGCCCATGCTCCCGACACCGGCTCCGTCGCGCGTACACCGGCCAGGGGTGGTAGTGATTCGATCCCGAATGACGAGAGGAGCGGAGCCACCGGCGACGGCGGAATCTCGCCATGGACGTACCAATCGCCGGCCGACGGCGTCGAGGGAACCACCGGGAGCCCGACAGCCTCCAGATCCACCCCCTCGGCCGGGAACACAATCAGTCGGCGAGCGGTGCGCGCCGCGCCGAGCGCCCATTCCGGTGCGGCGGGGTCGAGACCATGCAACACGACGAGGTCCGCAGCCTCTACGATCCGCCGGACCTGCGCTTCCGTGTACTGCCGTCCGGCATCCGCGCCCGTGCCGACACGCACGTAACGGCCATCGCCGCCGCGGAGGAAACCGCTCGCCGGGAGGCCGAGCGCATCTTCGAGGACCGGGAGGAGGAAACGTGGCTCCCAGTCAGGCCGGAGCGAAAGGACGACTACACCCGGCGGATCAGCGCTGACATGGACGTAGACGCTGCGCGCGTCGTCGTCGGGCACATCGTCCTCCCCGACGATACGGATATCGTAGCGGAGCAATGCTCCCTCCTCCGGCGCATCGGGGACGAAGGCCAGCTCCGTGCGCCCGACGCGACCCGGTTCGGGCAATGCGACCTCCGCCTCGGCGACCGGCGTGCCCTCGTGCTCGACAACGATCCTCGTCGCCTCCCCTGCGCCGCTGAGCGCCGCGATCCCGACTTCGACACGAATCGTGTCTCCGGAAGCGACCCAGCCCGGCGCCGCGACTTCTGCAATCGCACGATTGGCCACCGCCCGTGATCCGACCGTCACCACTTCGATGGCAATACCGATTTCGGGGAGTGCGCGCGCCACGTCCGCGAGGTCGTCGATCGCGCCATCGGTCACGACCGTGACCCGCCGGACCCCGGCTTCGGCGATGGTCCGGAGCGCGGGCATGAGCCGGCTGCCGGGTACCGCTGGACTCCTCGTGGCGAGTGAATCGGGGTGCACCATCCGCGGCGCATCGCCGAAGAGCATGACGTCGCGACCATTCGCCCTTGCCCTCGCCTCCGCGACGGCACGCGCCCACCGTGTTTCGCTCCCGCCGGGCTCCGCCGGAACGGCCATGCTGAGCGACTCGTCGAGGAGGACGCGGTCACGCGTCAGCCCGGCCGCAACGCCGGGCACCGGGACTTCGGGGCTGGCGATCAGGAAGATCAGGATGAGGAGTGCGGCCCAGCGGAGGCCAGTCAGCACGAGTCGCCCCGGACCCGGTGTCTCCCGGCTACGATACAGGAAGG
>DATMSC010000620.1:0-2220 GCA_035565595.1 Longimicrobiales bacterium
TCTCGCGGTCTCATGCACGGATACATCCTGATGGCGAAAGCGCGGTGCGGAGGAGGAGCGCGTGGCAGAGTGGCGAGGAGCGGAGGAGTCGGCGGACGAGTACGGGGTGCTGGCCGCACTTGAAGTGATGATGCCGATGCGGGACGGGGTACGGCTGGCGACCGACCTGTACTTCCCGGCGAAACCGGATGACCCCGGCGCGCGGGCCGAGGGGTGCCACCCGGTGCTACTGGTTCGGACCCCCTACAACAAGCGCGACGATGGTGCGCGCGTCGGCGCGGAGTATTTCACCCGCCGCGGCTACATCGTCGCCATCCAGGACTGCCGCGGGCGCTATCGCTCCGAGGGCACATTTTATTTCCTGACACAGGAGCCAGAGGACGGCTACGACACGATCGAGTGGCTCGGCGCGCAGCCCTGGTCGACCGGCAAGGTCGGCATGTTCGGCACGTCCTACCTCGGCTGGACGCAGACCGCAGCGGCGGTGCTGAACCCGCCCAGCCTGGCGACCATGGTCGTCAACCAGGCCGGCGCGAACGCCTACACCAGCTCGGTGCGGCAGAACGGCGCGATGGAGTTGCGCTTCCTGGCCTGGGCGTTCATGGAAGCCGCAACCCATCCGGAGGTCGTCAACGATCCGGTGCGCAAGGCAGCGCTGCAGAGTGTTTCGTCGCTGGAATGGCTTCAGCACCTGCCGCTGCGGCCGGGCCTCTCGCCCCTGGCGCTGGTGCCGTCGGTCGAGCGCTGGGCGCTGGATCTCTACACGAACGGCGACTACACGGAGTATTGGGAACAGCCGGGCTTCAACTTTGCCAGATACTGGGACGAGCACGCCGACGTGCCGCTGCTGCTCTGCGGCGCCTGGTACGACTCGTACACTCGGGCGACTCTGGAGAACTTCGCCGGGTTGGGCGAGCGCAAGCGCGGCCCGGTGCGACTGCTGATGGGGCCGTGGACACACGGCATGGTCGATGTCAGCTACGCCGGCGACGTCGAGCTCGGCCCGACTGCCCCAGTCGCCGGGAATCTGGGCGAGGAGTTCCTCCACCTGCATCTGCGCTGGTTCGACCACTGGCTGAAGGGGATCGCCAACGGCGTCGGTGAGGAGCCGGCAGCGCGGCTCTTCGTTATGGGTGATGGCGACGGCGCAACGACCCGCACTCATGACGGTCGCCTCTGGCGTGGTGGCCACTGGATCGACGCGGACACGCTGCCACTCCCCGGCACGACGCAGACGGACTACTACCTGCTGCCGGACGGCGGCCTCGGCACGATCGCTGGAACCGGCACGGCATCGACGACGTTCCGCTACGATCCGACCAACCCGGTGCCGACCGTCGGCGGCAACCTCTCGTCGCTCTCCGACGCGATCCCGGTCGATGGCGACGAGCGTGGCCGCATCACCTACGAGCAACGCTGGAATAGCGTCGTCTCGATCGGCGGGCAGGATCAGCGCGATCCCGAGACCGGCATGCCGCTGGCGGCGCGCGACGATGTCGTCGTCTTCCAGACCGAGCCGCTGGCCGAACCAGTGCAGGTCATCGGCGCACTGGAGGCCACGCTCTACATCTCGTCGTCCGCGCCGGACACGGACTTCACCGTGAAGCTGGTGGATGTGTTCCCGCCGTCGGAAGACTATCCGCACGGCTACGCGCTGAACCTGTCCGACACGATCTTCCGCTGCCGCTACCGCGACGATCCGGCCAACCCGACGCTGATGGAGCCGGGGCAGGTCTACGAGCTGACGATCCCGATGTACGGCACCGGCGCGGTCTTCGGCCGTGGCCACCGCATTCGGGTCGACATCTCATCCAGCAACTTCCCGCGCTTCGACCCGAACCCGAACACCGGCGAACCCATCGGCCGCCACCACCGGTCGCAGGTCGCTGAGAATACGATCCACCACGACGCCGCGCACCCTTCGCGGATCACGCTGCCGGTGGTGGAGTGAGGACGGCCCTCACCCCCCGGCCCCCTCTCCCAATGCTGGGAGAGGGGGTGTCCTTGGTCTGACGAGGTGACTGCCGTTTGGAGGGATGGTGCCTGCGCCGTAAGCCAACCGGCGGACAGTAGCGCAAACCGCCGTCTGTTGCTACGATGCGTCCGCGCGATGCTGTCGCGCCCATCATCGTTGCGCGATCCGGAGTGAGAAGGAGAGTCCCATGCGGAGCCTGTTGAAGAACCAGACGTCCACCTGCTTCTTCAACGAAGGTAGCGTGC
>DATMSC010000621.1:0-5110 GCA_035565595.1 Longimicrobiales bacterium
GTCGTGGGGATGGATCCCTTCGAGGTCGAAAGCGAAGACGGATGTCCTGGCCTCGGGGTCCCGTGGCCCGAAGAGCCGTAGCCCGGGCACGGTCTGTAGCCGCGACAGCCCGTGGACGATCAGCTCGCGTTCGTGCTCGAGGATCGCGTCGTGCCCGATGGAGCGCAGGTACTCGATGGCAGCCGCCAGTCCGATCGCTCCAGAAACGTTCGGCGTCCCGGCCTCGAATCTGTGCGGCGGCTCCGCGTACGTGCAGTGATCGAGCTCGACGACGTCGATCATCTCGCCACCGCCCTGATACGGCGGCATGGCATCGAGCAGCTCACGGCGGGCCCACAGCGCGCCGATCCCCATCGGTGCGCCCACCTTGTGTCCGGAGAAGGCGTAGAAGTCGCAGCCGAGCGCCTGGACGTCGACGGGGAGGTGCGGCGCGCCCTGCGCACCGTCGACAAGGAGGAGCGCGCCGACCCGTCGCGCGATCGCGGCAATGTCCCGGACCGGGTGGATGGTGCCCAGCGCGTTGGAGACGTGGCCCACGGCGATCAGGCGGGTCCTCTCCCCGACGATCTCATCGAGCTGATCGAGACGGAGTCGCCCCTGGTCGTCGATGTCGACGTAGCGGAGGCGTGCGCCGGTCCGCTTCGCGACCAGCTGCCAGGGGACCAGGTTCGAGTGGTGCTCGAGGACGGTGAGCACCACCTCGTCCCCGGGGCGCAGGTTGGAAGCGCCCCACGTCGATGCGACGAGGTTGATCGCCTCCGTCGTGCCGCGCACCCACACGACTTCGGAATCGTCCCGCGCGTTCAGGAAGCGGGCTACCGTCGCGCGCGCCGCTTCGTGCCGCTCCGTCGCCCGCCGCCCCAGCTCGTAGATGCCGCGATGCACGTTCGCGTTGTCCGATTCGTAGAAATCGCGGACTGCCTCGAGCACCGCGCGCGGCCGCTGCGCCGTCGCCGCACTGTCCAGATACACGAGGGGATGGCCGTGGACGTTCTGGTGCAACGCGGGGAAGTCCGCGCGCACGGCGGCCACATCCAGGCGGTTCGTCACAGCGCTCATCGGTGCACCCATCCCATGGGCTGCAGAAAAGGGAAGGCGAGGCTCGACGCGGAGCCGTCAGTCGAGCGCGACGTAGATCTGTCCCTCGTCGACCTTTACCTCGTACGTCTTTACCGGCTTGACGGCCGGCAGCGACAGGGCACGGCCGGTGGCAAGGTCGAAGCGCGCGCCGTGCCACGCGCATTCGATCGAGGCTTCGTCCTCGTCGAGCACGCCCTCGGAGAGCGGGAAATCCTGGTGTGTACAGTTGTCGCGGACCGCGTAGATATGCCCCTCCACGTTGGCGAGGCAGATCCGGTGGCCCTCGACGACGACGCCCAGCACCTCGCCAGGCGATACGTCGTCGAGCGCCGCCGCGCGGTGATACTGCGTGGACACCTGATCAGACAACCTTCTCGGCGATAGCCTCGCGCAGCTCGGCGACCACGTCCGGCAACGGCAGCCGGTCCAGCACCTCGCCGAGAAATCCGAGCACCACCAGCCGGGTCGCGGCCTCGCGCGGGATACCCCGGCTCATCAGATAGAAGAGCTCCTCGTCATCGAGCTGGCCGACTGTCGCGCCGTGCGAGCAACGGACGTCGTCGGCCTCGATCTCGAGGTTCGGGAGCGACTCCGCCCGTGCGTCCGGCGAGAGGAGCAGGTTCCGGTTCGTCTGGTACGCGTCAGTCCGCTGTGCGCCGGGGTGCACCTTGATAATGCCGCGGAAGATCGTGTGCGACCGGTCGTACAGCGCACCCTTGTACAGCAGGTCGCTGTTCGCGTGGTCCGCGATGTGGTCCTGCCGCGTGTTGTGGTCGAAGTGCTGCTCACCGTCCGCGAAGTACAACCCCAGCATGTCGCTGCGTGCGCCGGGTCCCTCGAGACGTGCCGCCAGGTCCGCCCTCGCCACTGAGGCGCCCAGGTTCACGACCAGCGTGTCCAGGTTCGAATCGCGCCCGGCAACAGTGTGCCGGATCGAGACGTCCCGCACGTTGCGGCCCCAGCGCTGGAGCGCGACGTACTGCACGTCCGCGCCAGTGGACGCAAAAACCTCGGCCACGCCACAGCAGAGCGACGGCGAGTCGAGATCGGGCGAGACGAACTCCTCCACGTATGCGACATGGCTGTGCGCCCCGGCAATGATCAGCGTGCGGGGGAACACGACGACGCCGGCCTCGTCCAGCCAGTGGACGGCGCGCACCGGCTCCTCGATCCGCACACCTTCGGGCACGTACAGCAGCACACCCGCCGACCAGAGGGCCCCGTTCAGCGCAGCGAACTTCCCCGCAGTCGGCGGCACGGCGTCCGTTCCCAGATGCCGCTCGACCAGCTCGCGGTGCTCCGCCGCGGCAGCGGCGAGGTCGAGTACGAGAACGCCCTGCCGCCGCAGCTCGTCAGAAACCGTGATCTCCGCGACCGACGCGCCGACCCGCACGATCCGGATCGACGCCTTCTTGCCTTCCAGCACGCCCAGCGCGCGGGACACGTCTGCGTCCGGCGCCGGCTCGGCCAGCTTCACCTGGTCCAGCGCGAGCTGCGAAACGTCAGTGTATCGCCACTCCTCCAGCTTGCGTGTCGGGAGCGGCGTCTGCTGGTAGGCCTCCCACGCCTCGAGCCGGCGGCGGCGAAGCCACTCCGGCTCGCCCGCCGACCGCGCCTCAACCGCTCCCTGATTGATCGCTTCCGTCACGCCTTCCGGCTGGACAGGCGCCATGACCGCGGCGTCAGCCAACGCTACCCTCCATCTCCAGCTCGATCAGTCGATTCAGTTCCACGGCATATTCGAGCGGCAGCTCCTTCGCGATCGGCTCGATGAAGCCGCGCACGACCATCGCCGCCGCCTCGTCTTCGGACAGACCCCGGCTCATCAGGTAGAACAACTGCTCCTCGCCAATCTTCGAAACGCTCGCCTCGTGCCCGACCTTCGCCGAGTGCTCCTCGATCTCGATGTACGGGAAGGTGTCCGTCCGCGACGTCTCGTCCATGAGGAGCGCGTCGCACTCCACGTTCGACCGCGCGTGGTGCGCACCCTCGTGCACTTTCAGCAGACCACGGTACGACGCGCGACCGGTTCCCTTCGAGATCGACTTCGAAATGATCTGCGACGTCGTGTGCGGCGCGAAGTGGACAACCTTGCCGCCCGTGTCCTGGTGCTGCCCGTTCCCCGCGTAGGCGATGGAAAGGATCTGGCCGTGCGCGCCCTGACCCACCAGGTAGCACGACGGGTACTTCATGGTCAGCTTCGATCCCAGGTTCCCGTCCAGCCACTCCATGTACGCGTCCTCGTGCACCAGCGCCCGCTGCGTCACGAGGTTGTACATGTTGTGCGACCAGTTCTGGATCGTCGTGTAACGGAAGCGCGCGCCACGCTTGACGATGATCTCGATCACCCCCGAGTGGAACGACTCCGTCGAATAGACCGGCGCCGTGCACCCCTCGATGTAGTGCGCCTCCGAGCCCTCATCCGCGATGATCAGCGTGCGCTCGAACTGGCCCATGCGCTCCGAGTTCACCCGGAAATACGCCTGGAGCGGCACCTCGACCTTCACGCCCGGCGGGATGTAGACGAACGAGCCGCCCGACCAGACGGCGGAGTTCAATGCAGAGAACTTGTTGTCGCCCGGCGGCACGACCGTCGCGAAGTGCTCGCGGAACAGCTCCGGATACTTCCGCAGCCCATCCTCGATCGACTCGAAGATGATCCCCTTCTCCTCCCACTCCTTCTTCAGCGAGTGGTAGACCATCTCCGACTCGTACTGCGCGCCGACACCCGCCAGGATCTTCCGCTCGGCTTCCGGAATACCCAGCCGCTCGAAGGTCTCCTTGATGTTTTCGGGGACGTCGTCCCACGAACGCTCCATCCGCTCCTGCGGCCGGACGTAGTAGTAGATCTCGTCCAGCGTCTCATCCAGCCTGGACAGATCTCCGCCCCACGTGGGCATCGGCTTCGACTGATAGATCTTCAGCGCCTTCAGCCGGAACTTCAGCATCCACTCGGGCTCGCCCTTGTGCGCCGAAATCTGACGGACGATCTCCTCGTCGAGACCCGGGCGCGCCTTGAAGACCGGTTTGTCCTCGGTGACGAACCCGTACTTGTACTCCTCGAGTCCGAGGTTCGCGACAGCCTCGTTGACTGGCATGTTACCTCCCGGGGTTCTCGATCAAACGGTCACCGTCTCGCGAAACGCCTCGTACCCCCGCTCCTCGAGCTCGAGCGCCAGCTCCGGGCCGCCCGAACGCACGATGCGACCGCCCACCATCACGTGTACGAAGTGCGGCTTGATGTAGTCCAGCAGCCGCTGGTAGTGCGTGATCAGCAGCACTGCCTGCTCCGGCCGCTCCTCCTGCAGCCTGTTCACGCCATTGGAGACGATCTTCAACGCATCGATGTCCAGACCGGAATCCGTCTCGTCCAGCACCGCCAGCGCCGGTTCCAGCATCGCCATCTGGAGGATCTCGTTCCGCTTCTTCTCGCCGCCGCTGAACCCCTCGTTCACGCTGCGCGAAGCGAACGCATGGTCCATCTCCAGCAGGTCCATCCGGTCCAGCAGCTTTTCCTGGAAATCGAAGATGTCCACCTCGCCATCCGGCGAATGCGCCTGGAGCGCCGTGCGCAGGAAGTTCGCGATCGACACGCCCGGTATCTCGACCGGGTACTGGAACGCGAGAAACAACCCCCGCCGCGATCGCTCGTCCGCCCCCAGCTCCAGCAGCTCCTCACCCCGGAACACCACTGAGCCGCCCGTCACCTCGTACCCGGGATGCCCGCTCAGCACCTTCGCCAGCGTGCTCTTCCCCGACCCGTTCGGCCCCATGATCGCGTGGATCTCTCCGGCACCGATCTCCAGGTCCACACCACGCAGGATCTCGTTCCCATCCTCGGACTCCGCGATCCGCACACGCAGTCCTTCGATCTTGAGTATCGGCTCGGCCATTCGTTCTCCTCGCGCCACCTTGCTGAAACTGGAGAGGATCCTGTCAATAATGATTCTCCGTATCAACCCGGAACATATCCGAGCCGGTTGGGGGTGTCAAGGCCGATGGCTGGGCAATACGCAGGGGTTGATGAACG
>DATMSC010000622.1:0-8374 GCA_035565595.1 Longimicrobiales bacterium
GAATGCTGCGGCTTCGGTGCGTTCATCTCGTCCTCGGGCCAGGCATCGCGCCGGCCAGTTTCGTCATGGCACTGCCCCGAGGGGGTCGCTAGATTCCGGTCCGAACACCCGCGGCGGTGCCCGTAACCCTCCAGCGAAAGGCAGAAGAGCCATGAGTCGCTCTCTCAACAAGGTGATCCTCATCGGCAACGTCGGTGCCGAGCCGGAAGTCCGGACCACGCCTTCGGGCCTCAAGGTCGCCAAGCTCTCCCTCGCCACGAACCGCACGTTTACGGACCGGTCCGGACACCAGCAGGAAAAGACCGAGTGGCACCGGCTCACGGTGTGGGACAAGCTCGCAGAGATCATCGAGCAATACGTGCACAAGGGCGATCGGCTGTACGTCGAGGGACGGATCGAATACTCGCAGACCCAGGACGAAAACGGCTCGCCGCGCTACTGGACGGACATCGTGGTGCGCGACATGATCATGCTCGGTTCGGGGTCCGGCGGCCCCGGCGATGGCCCGCCACCGGCACGCGACAGGCAGCCGGCCGGCTCGCCGTTCCGGGACGACGACGACGATTTGCCGTTCTAGATCGGGTCGATTCGCATGCGAGGGCCGGCTGAGCCAACCGGCCCGACGGGGCGGCATTTCCGAAGTGGAAGCGTCGCCCCTTTCGCTTCCGGGGCCAGTGACGGCAGCTGTTGGCATCCGGCCACGATCTCGAGGTGAGAGGAAGCGTATGAGGCGTCTTCCCGTCAGTTTCACACTCCCACACTTCGAGGTAGGGCACACCGAACGCGTCCGTCGAACGGGCGAGCACCTCGTCGGTCCCGGTGTGGATGGGGTCGATACTGGGTGGGAGGTCGACGTGGCCCAGCGCTCCGTGATCGGTGTCTATGATCCACCACCTGTAGCTCGACGGTGACTTTTCCGCGCCTCCCACGCGGTTTCCGAACTCCCGCAGCCACACCAGACCGACCTCGTCCACGAGCACGCGCCCGGAGGCCGGCGGGCTACCCTCCACGATCTCGGTTGCGGCCACACGCCCGACACTGTCGAGCTCGCCGCTGCCATTCCACACCTGTAGCTCCAGCGCATGGCCGGGTGCGACGAACAGCCGCCGGTCTGGCAGTCTGATTGCTCTGCGGATGCTGCTGCACGAAGTCTCCGGTGCGCCGTAGCAGCCGCCCTCCGCCGGAAGCGATGGGTGGATGATCGACCCAATCGGGTCCGCCGGCCGGGCCGATGTCGCCCATTCCGGTGACGGTCAACCTGGCACCGTCGAGGCGGAAACTCGTCTTCATGGAGCTATCAAGCCCAGGTCCCGGGAGGGCCATTCGCGGGGACTGACGGCGATGCGGACGCCGGCGGAATCGCTGAGCTGGAGCCCGCCTTCCGGGGCAAGGTCGCCGGCAGCACACCCGCACACTATCAGGATCGACAGGACAGACAGGAGATGGCGCATCCGATCCTCTCCGTGCGGCGTCGCCGACGATCGCCGCCAGATGTCCGTAATCAGCAAGAGAAAGCGATGACCAGGGCGTGCTGCGGCGGCGCTGCGCGGGAACCCACCACGCCAGATTCGCCGAACGAAGTCGTCGGTGCAAGGATCTCAGGGCGAACGGTCGGTCGGCCCGCGTGAGCGCGGATCGGGAGGCGTTACGCCTGGTGATGGAACGAGAACGGCCCGGCGGTTTGTCGACCGCCGGGCCGCCCCGGCGACTCCTGAGACTTGTTACGGCAATGCCCGCCGCTGTTTCGCGGCTTCGCGATCCGGCGGAATCCCGGCGCCTTCGATCACGACCAGCTCCTCGGGCGTGTAGTAGCGTAGCTCGAGCTCGCCGTCGAGCAGCACACCGTATCGATGGGCGGAGTACTCGCTCGCGTCGACCACTGTCCCCACACGGCCGATCTCACCGGGAGCGAGTGGAAGCTTGCCTCGCTGCACGCGGACGCGCGTGCCCTGCGGGATCAAAGCCACGATTGCCATGGGTACCTCCATGATGAAGCGCTGCCACTACCGAACGATGGCGGCGGCGCCCCGCGCGGGCAATCCCTTGCTACGACCCTGTACCGGCTTATATTGCCGCTGACTTGGCGCGAATCTCAAACGGGGTGCCGTATGAGCAGGGATAGAAGGAGCAAGTTCGCGATGGCCGTCGGCTTGGTCATCGGTGTCCTGTGGATCGTCATGGCGCTCGGCGCGCTCGGGAGTGCCGCGAGTGGCCTGAGCGCCGGGCGACTGGACTGGGGTATCGGCTGGGGACTCGTCGGCGTGCTCCTCCTCGCCGCGGGATCCTGCGCGATCGTCGCGACGTGGTGGCACCAGTTCCGCGTTCTCAGGGAAGATTGACGCCTGCTCTCCGGCACTCTCAGGGACAGGAAAAACTTCAGAGGCGGGCCCGGCGCCCTCGCGCCGCCCGCCTCTCTTCATGTCTGCTGGCGCCCACCAGACCAGACCGCGTTGTGCCAGAACCCCAGCAACTCCGTATCGTATCGATCAGGCGCCTCGAGGTAGGCCACACGCCACGCATCGTACGACGGAAGCTCGAGCTCCCGCGACAGCGTTTCCGCGACCCGAGCCACCATTACCCAGTATACCGCTCGCGCAGGGGGCGCCTGCAATGCCAGCGGGCCGGCATCCGTGGTTGCTACAGGTTCACCACCACTGACGGCACCGCCCACCGGCTCTGCGGGCCGATACGGGTTCGTCTCCTGCGCCAGCTCGTAGATCTCATCCGGCGATAACTGGAGGAACCGTTCGGCCACGCGGCCAGAACACCAGTCGATGTACTTCGCGCGCAGCACCTGTTCGTCCACCGGGTCGACTCCCATAACTCCAGGCCTGGACCGAAGTCGCGGGACCCCTCACCCGCACCACACCCCGAGACCCCACCATGGAGCCCGCCGGATCGCCCCTTCACGTAATCCAACCAGTGGACAAGCGTAAGCACTGGCGCCACAACCGTCAAGGGAGACTGTCAGCCACGTGGATCAGGGAAGCCCGCCTGCGTCAGGAGTCGCTCGAAGATCACCCGCCGGGTCAATCCGTACTCGAGGATCCGGCTCAGCACGTCCGGGTCACGCTCCAGAATGTCCTCCGCCTCCTCCGCGACCGCGCGCGGCAAACGCACGCGGAGATCTACCGAACAGATGTCCTGCATTGGACCTCCATCGATGAATGTGGAAAAAAGATCGCGAAGCGGGCTCCAGGGACGACCTGCGTGCCCGAAAACGACCTGAACTGGCTCCGGGTGAGCGACGCGGACAAGATAGACCGCGGGCGCGGGGGCGTCAACCTTTCCCTGTAAGCTTCACACTGGCATGCACTTAAATGTAAGTGACGATATTGCAATGACTTACGCTGTACGATAACGCTGGTTGCAGAGATTCCGGGGAGCTGTGGCAAACGGATGTGGAGTCGCAGGCGAAGGCGGGGAAGTGTGTGCAG
Source organism: Longimicrobiales bacterium (assembly GCA_035565595.1). Classification (GTDB taxonomy): domain Bacteria; phylum Gemmatimonadota; class Gemmatimonadetes; order Longimicrobiales; family RSA9; genus DATMSC01. The sequence continues at coordinate 3,438 of DATMSC010000622.1, forward strand.
CTATGGCGTTTGACATATCGGCCCGAGGATTTCGGAGGGCGGGTGTCAAACGATGTAAACAAATGTATTCGCGACGGCGGGCTCCGGCCGGCGCGGAGGTTGTCGAGCCGGAAGTGGAGGCGTGGGAACGGGCGGGGCGAGAGCTCAGCCGCCGGAGAAGAGCGAGACTATGGAAGCGACGGCGGAGCGGCCGCTCTGCCACAGGACCACGAGGAGCAGGGCGGGCACGATGATGCGCAGCGTCCAGAGCCAGGCAAGGAGCCACAGGCGGGCGCCGGGCGATGTGCCAACGAGCAGCTCGGCGAGGGGGTCCCGCAGCCGCCAGCCCACGAAGACCGAGAGCATCAAGGCTCCGATCACGAGAAAGAGCTGTCCCGCGACCTCGTCCATGACGCTGAGGATGTCCAGATCCATGGCCGGCCAGAAGCCGATCAGCGTGATAATGACCCCGGCACCTGCTGCGGCGAATTTCCGTTTGACTCCCCACTCGTCGATCAGCGATGCGGTGACGACCTCGAGGAGAGAAATGGCGGAAGTGATCGCGCCGATGAAGAGGGTGACGAAGAAGGCGACGCCTGCGGCGCGACCGAAGCTTCCCATTTCGGCGAAGGCGCGGGGGAGCGAAATGAACAGGGCGCCGACGGTGCTGGCGCCGACCTGGTCCTGGAGACCGAAGGCGAAGATGATGGGGAACACGGCCAGGCCGGCGACGAACGCCACACTGAAGTCCGTGCCCGAGATGATTACCGCTTCCCGGGGGAGGCTCTCCTTCTTTGCCAGGTAACTGGCAAAGGTCAGCATTGCGCCCATTCCGAGAGAGAGCGTGAAGAAGGCCTGTCCGGCAGCTGCGGCGATGGTGCCGAGAGAAAAGGCCGCGCGGAGATCTGGCGTCAGGTAGAAGGAGTATCCGGGCCCACTTCCGGGTAGTGTCGTCGCGTAGACGGCGATCCCGATGACCAGGAGGAAGAGGAGGGGCATCATGAAGAGGGAGGCGCGCTCGATCCCCTTCTCAATCCCCACCATGACGATCGCGACCACGGCGGTCATGAAGAAGAGGTGGTAGCCGATGGCGCCGAAGCCCTGACTGATCTGGCTGAAATAGAGCCCGGTCTCCGTCGGGAATCCTGCCAGGAGCCCCTGAATCGCGTACCGGGTGACCCACCCTGCGATGACCGAGTAGTACGCGAGAATGAGCATTCCGGTGGCGACGAAGAAGTATCCGAGCGGTGCCCAGGCGCGCCCGCCCGAGGCGCGCAGCGCGCCAATGGGGCTGAGACCCGTTCGGCGGCCGACGTTGAACTCGGCGAGGAGGATGGGAATGCCCACCAGCACGAGGATGACGATGAATACCAGGACGAAGGCCGCACCTCCGCGTTCCGCGGTCAGGTAGGGGAACCGCCACATGTTCCCGAGGCCGACGGCGGAGCCCGTTGCGGCGAGGACGAATCCGAGGCGGGTGCCCCAGACTTCCCGCTGAAAACCCGACGGCTCGATGTGCTCGGGGCCGGCGTGAGCAGGAGATGCCCGGCGTTCCGCCGGGGAGCTTCCGGGTTCGTCGCTCATATCGCGCCTTCGCGGGTGGGATGTCGGGGGATGTACAGGGATCGATCGCTCACGACGGTGAAATGCGGCGCATCCGCCTCCACCACGGAGCAGCCGGGGGCTCCAGTCGGTCGCCCCGCTGCAGCTTGTCGAGCAGCCCGGCGACCTCGGTGCGAGCGCGATGGACGAGCCGGCGGAATCGGTTTGCGCTGGCGGCGAAGATGCCCGCGACGGTCACGCCGAACCCGGTGAGACCGCCAGCTGTCGCGACCGCGATGGTGAGCGGGCTGGCCGGTCCGGCAATGGCGACCATGAGCCCGAATACGCCTGCGCCCACGACGGTGCCGAGTGCGCCGCCGCCGACGCTACTCGCGATCACGGCCCTGCGTCGGCGGTCCGAGAGGTCGAGAGTGAGTCGCACGTGCGCGGTCGTGGAGTCGATCGGCCGCACGGCCAACAGCACGCTCGCCGCTCTGGCCAGGTGGTAGCGACCGGCCGGGCGGGCGAGGGCACGCGCCATGTTCGAAATCGCGTCACCGGCGGGTTCGAAGAGGCCGGTGTCGCCCTGGCGGCGCCGGAGCAGGAGGTATTCGCGGGTGGTGAGATAGTCCACCAGTTGATCGAAGACCGTCGCGGTATGGCCAGCAACCGTTCTGTTGCAATGGGCGAGGGGCGGGCCGTAGAGGAGATCGAGCCAGCTACCGGCACCGCTCCTGGCGCTGTCGTCGGTCGTTTCGTAGAGCGCCTGGCGCACGAGGCGGGGCGGTAACCCGAGCTCCTCGCCAATGCGCACCACCTCGGCCTCGGAAAGGAGCTCGTGCGGATCGGATTCGACCGCGTACAGTTCGGCCGCCCGACGGATCACCGCCTGGAGCCTTCTTCGATCGACACGCGCTTCCATGGGAATTCCGCTGGCGGGCGCCGCTTCGGTGGTCATCACGGTGCCTCAGTCGTGCGTCGGACGAGCCGAATGAGCTCGGCCAGGAGATCGACGTCGCTGATCCGATCGCCGGCGTGTCTCCCGACGTGACTGAATGCGATCCTGCCGCGTGCGTCGACGATCGCGGCGCCGGGGAGCGGCGCGTCCTGGTCTTCCGGCCAGACTCCCCATCTTGCGAGTGTTTCCCGGGACACGGTGACGACCGCGGCCGCGGGGATCACCTCGGTCGCGGTTCTCGCAGCGGTGGAAAGGTCGTCGGCCGACACAACGGCGACTCTCGCGCCGAGCCGGCGGTAGTCATCGATCCTGGCGCCGAGCTGCCGCAACCGGTGGAGGCAGAGGCCACAGTCGTGCCCCCGGTAGAAGACCAGAACGACGGGGCTTCCCAACCATCCGGTCAAGTCGAACGGCGCGCCGTCCGGCGTAGTCCCGGAAAGCGACGGCGCCACCGCGGCCTGCACTGAATCCTCCGGCGGGAGCGGCTCGCCGCGTACCCGCGCGACGATGGCGCGGCCTTGCTCGGTCACGGCCGCAAATGCCCCGGCCAGGCGGGCTCGTGCGGTCGCATCTGAATCTCCTGACCCGGCGCAACCGGCCAGGGCGGGCATCAGGAGCGCGACGCAGAACATCCGCAGCGCGGATCCGGTGTTTGGCGATGGGAAGAATCGGGGCGTCATCTCGTGTCCAGCACAACGCCGATCACCTGGTGTCGGTTGGTATACACACGTCGTCCGGCACCGGTCCCCCGGAGCAGGTCCGGGTGTGTGACTCATTCCGTCGGGACTAGGACAACCACCCCGTGGGCGTCATGGGTGAGCGAGCGGAACGGATAGCGTCCCGGCGGCGCCGCTTCGAGGCTGACGACCCAGCTCGATCCCACGGCAAGGAGCGGGGGGCTCCGGAGTTGTCCGGTGGACTCGAGGAATGCGTGTTGCTCCGGCGAGAGCGCCGAATCGTCGAACGCCACGGCGTGGACCAGGGCGTCGGCGGCGATGAACCGAAGCACGTCACCCGGACGCGCGTCGACGGAGTCAGGGAGAACGGGATCGCCGGTGCTGGGTGAACGGAGCCGGATGTCGACGATCTCGGCGCCGCGTTCGAGGAGCACCGTCCGATCTTCGAGCTCCAGCTCGGCAGGTGGCTGGAGCTGGGGCGGAGCTTCGCACGCGGCGGCGAGGATGAAACACGCCAGAAAGGAAACGCCGGGGCCCGCCCACCTGGCGAACCCCGGCGTCCTGCGGCACGAAACCGTCACATCAGGTCTTGCTGCGCGAGATCGAGTACACGTAAGCGGAAACGGCCTCGATCTGCTGGTCCGTGAGCTGAGCCCCGCCCATGGGCGGCATCGGGGCCGGGAACTGCTTCGGCTGCGCGACGCCGTTCCGGACGACCTGCTGAATCTGCTCGAGCGTGCCTTCCTCGGTGTTGAGCCACTCACCGGCGGTCAGGTTCGGCGCCAGCGCGGTGCCGGTCCCGGTCGGGCCGTGGCAGGTGAAGCACGTGGTGGTGGTGAAGACCTGCTGGCCCTGGGCGATCAGCTCCTGGCTCACGCCCTCCTGGCTGCCTGCGGCCGGGGCCTGCTGGTCAGCCGGTGCTTCAGGCGTCGCGGGCGTGCTCGCCGGCGGCGCGGTCTCCTGGACGGTGGGTGCCTGCTGTTGCTGCTGCGGCTGGGGCGTCTGCTCGCCCGAACAGCCATACAACCCTGCCGCGACGAGCGCGAGGGCCGCGATCCAGCCGTTGCTCTTTATCGTGCGCATGAGGCCTCCTCGTAGTGGAACAAGGCCCGGTGCAAACTCCAAGCCGGAACCGGTCGATCGTGCGTCTCATCCGCCAAGACGTATCGACTGGCGCCGAAGATAGAGAACCGTCCCGGAGCCGTCAAGCTGAACTGGGGGACAGCCCGCCTCGTTCGCACCGCTGGCGTCGCACCGCCGATCCGCCCGGGGAGCTTCATCGGTTGTCAGGCCTGACTGCCGTCTACGGGAGTCCCGCAGGCAATGCAGAAACGCCAGCCTCGCTCGAGGACCTCGGCACAGGCCGGACACGGACGTTGTCGCTGATCCTTGCCGCAGAACGGACAGAAGGTCACCGGTCGCCCGGTCGGCAGCGGCTCCGCGCAGAAGGCGCAATTCGGCGCTGCGGATGGCACACTGGCGGTTTCAAGCACGGCGGCCGGAGCCGGCGGTGGCTCGCGCTCGACGACCGGTTCGGGAGCGATGGGCTCTGGTGCGAACGGTAGCGGCGGGGGCTCCGGCACCACAGGCGGTGGTGGAGGCGTAAACGGTCGGGGCGCAATCGCCTCTTCCGCGGCCACAGTGCTATCAGCCGATTCGCCATTGCGCCCCACCGCTACCGGGCCGATCGAGATCCAGACGTCGCAAGCGGCGAATTTCCGGTAGATGCCCAGGTTGGGGTTGGGCGATTCGAGCGCGGCGCGAATCTCTTCGCGGGCGTT
>DATMSC010000623.1:0-5547 GCA_035565595.1 Longimicrobiales bacterium
ACTGCTGCCGGGTGCCGGCGTATTCGACCGCGTGCTCCAGCGCAGCGCGCGCGATGCCCGCCGATATGGCGGCGATTCCGAGGCGGGCTGTGCGGGTCGCGTCCCGCAGGATCACCTCGCTGCCGCCGGGGTCGCCGACCAATGCGTCAGGACCGAGCCGCACACCTCGCAGGTCGAGCGTCGCGAACGAGGTGGCGCGCAGACCCATGGTAGTCGCTCGACCTGCGACGCGATACCCCGGCGAGGATGCCGGCACGAGAAAGATGCCGACATGCGACGCACCCGTTCCGCCCGCCGCTCCGTCTTCCACCCTGGCCACGACGACGGCGAGACCGGCATGGCCGCCGGCGGTCACCCACGATTTCCGCCCGTTCAGGACCCAGCAGGGGCCGTCCCGGTCGGCGCGAGTCTCGAGCGCGGTGAGATCCCACCCGCTTCCGGGCTCTGATAGTGCGAAGCACGCCTGCACCTGGCCGGTCGCCAGCGCTGGCAGCCATTGCTCCTTCTGCGCCTCCGACCCGTATCGAGAGATGAGAACCGCCGCGTACGCGCCGTGGACGGAGATCTCGAGTGCTGCCGCGGCATCGCCGGCGCCCAGCTCCGCGAGGATTCCGGCGTATGCTGCGTGCTCCAGCGCGAGGCCGCCGTAGTCCTCGGGAACCAGCATGCCGAAGAATCCGAGCTCACTCAGCTCCCGACGGAGACCTTCATCGAACCCGCCTGCAGCGTCCCAGGCCGCTGAACGTGGCCGCAGCACCGAGGTCGAGAACTCGCGCACCAGCGCGGCCATCGGCTCCCGATCATCGACCGACCGCATGCTCCTGACTCCACGGAAAGGGTCCGGCGCCAGGGCGCGACGCCATGCTCGGATCTCCGCCGTCCGCCAGCAGATGCGGGATCAGTCACCAGTCGCCGCGGCGACGCTGCGCCGCGGGTTCATGCGTAAACGTAGAAGCCTCGCCCACTCTTGCGGCCGAGCCGGCCGGCCGCGACGTATTGCCGGAGCAGCGGGCACGGCCGGTACTTGTCCTCACCCAGCTCGCGGTGCAGCACCTCCAGGATCGCGAGGCAGGTGTCCAGCCCGATCAGATCGGCCAGGGCCAGCGGGCCGATCGGGTGATTCATCCCGTGGCGCATGATCTCGTCGATGGACTCCGCATCCGCGACGCCCTCCATGAGGCAGTACACCGCTTCGTTGATCATGGGAAGGAGCACCCGGTTCGTCACGAAGCCGGGCGAGTCGCGTACCACGACGGGGCGCTTGTCCAGCGACGTCGCCAGTTCGACAACGGCCTGCACGGTCGAGTCCGAGGTTTCCATGCCGCGCACGATCTCGACCAGCGGCATGACGGGCACGGGGTTCATGAAGTGCATCCCGGCGACCCGGTCCTGTCGCGTCGTGGCGCCCGCCAACCGCGTGATCGAGATCGAAGATGTGTTGGACGCGAGCAATGCTCTCTCAGGCGCCAGCCGGTCGAGCTCCCGGAAGATGTCGAGCTTGACGCGTGCGTCCTCGGTCACGGCCTCGATCACGAAATCGGCGTCAGCGACGCGGGCCATTTCGGTGGATCCGCGGATGCGGGCGAGCGTTTCCTCGACCCGGCCGGCATCGATGACGCCCTTTCCGGCCTGACGACGCAGGTCGCGCTCGACGATCCGGCGCGCGGCTGCCAGACGGTCGGTGTCGACATCGATCAGCGTTACGTCACGGTCGTGCAATGCGAAGACATGCGCGATCCCGCTCCCCATGATCCCGGCGCCGACCACGACCACGTTACGGATCTCGTTCATGGGCGCTCCCCATCCACTGCGCCACGCGGCCCGAGCCGCCGGTCCACCAGGGGCCTGAGCCTCAGCATCGCGGGATCCGGCCGCACCGCCGGAATCGCCAGGATCAGGAACAAGGAGATCCCCATGGCCACTGTCGCGGCCAGGCCGCCCTCCGGGCCGAACGGGCCTCCAGTGAGGAACGTCGGTTCACCGAGATCACCGCGGTACAGCGGCCTGGGCAGGAAGTCTATCCCACTCACCGGAAGCGCGAGCAGGCTCGCCATGGTCCAATTCCATCCAAGGTGGACGGCCGTCGCGAACCAGAGACTCCTCGTCCGGAGGTACGCGACGGAGAGAAGCACACCGGCCAGGAAGATGTTGATCACCGGCATCGCGGCGACGTTGGGGTTGGCCAGGTGCGCGGCCGCGAACACGCCACTCGCCACGACTGTCGCGGCAATGCCACCGATCGCCTCGACGAGCACCTGGTACGCGTAGCCTCGGAACAGCGCCTCCTCGGCGGCGGCCGCGACCGCCAGCACGACGAACTGCAGGCCGACGGCGAAGAGAAAATCCCCGGCCGTTCCCGGCGCGGATTCATATCGGACCAGCCCCGCAAGCGCCAACGCGCCGACGACCGCCGCGAGGCCACCGCCCCCGATGAAGAGACCCAACCCCAGCTCACGACCTGCCGATGGCGTCCAGGCGAAACCCAGCGCACCCGGCGGCCGGCCATCGAGGAATCCGAGCAGGATCCATCCTGCGAGGAGCGCCGGCACGAGGACAATGATGCCCTGCAAGAACAGGGCGCCAAGGTCGAGCTGTAGCTCGATCCTGGTGAGCAACGCCAGCCCGATGACAACGAACGTCCCGAAGAGGGCCACATACGCCAGCAGACGCCAGCCTGCTCCCACCCGGGAACGATCCGGTGGCGGATGATCGGGATCCGGCGAGATCGGCCTGGTTTCAGGCATATCGCGTTTTTGTCGGACAGGCAGCGTCGGCCGGCCCGGCGAGTGAAATTCCGGGTCGCGGGCAAGAACGATTGCGGTGCGCTGTGGACGCGAGCCGGGAACGGGAATGCCCCAGCGCTTCCCCAGCTCCGCAACAATCAGATTCGCTCGACGGAGAGCGCGACGGCATCGCCGCCACCGAGGCAGAGTGTTGCAAGCCCCGTCGTCAGGTCACGGTCGATCAGTGCGTGAAGCAATGTGACCAGAACGCGCGCACCGGACGCACCGATGGGATGGCCCAGCGCGATGGCACCGCCGTGAACGTTGACACGGTCCCAGTCCCAGCCCAGAGCCCGACCATCCGCCAGCGCCTGTACCGCGAACGCTTCGTTGGCCTCGATCAGGTCGTAGTCGTCGATCGACCTGCCTTCCTTCGCCATGAGCCGGCGGACGGCGGTGACCGGCGCGAAGAAGAGGTCTCGCGGCGCGACGGCGCCCGTGCTGTACGCGTTGATGCGCGCGAGCACCGGGAGCCCGTTGGCCTCCGCATAGGCGAGGCTCGCGACGACGACCGCCGCACCGCCGTCGTTCAACCCCGGCGAGTTCCCGGCAGTCACGATCGGCACCTCTACTTCGGGCGGCAAGTCGCTGACGAATGCGGGGTTCAAACGCGAGAGCGCTTCCAGAGAGGTATCCCGGCGCGGCGACTCGTCCTCGGTGACCGTGGTGCGGCCGCGCGGCGTGTCGACCTCCACCGGCACGATCTCCTCACGGAACTTTCCCTCGTCGATCGCCCGGACTGCCTTCTGGTGTGACTCCAGCGCGAAACGGTCCGCCTCGTCCCGCGTGATCCCGGCCTTCCACGCCGTGTACTCGGCGTGGCCACCCATGTGACACTCGCCGAACGAGCATCGCAGCCCGTCGTAGATCAGGCCGTCGGTGAGCGGTGCGTCGCCAAGCCGCAACCCCCGCCGGAGACCTCGCAGGTAGTGGGGCGCGTTGGACATCGACTCCATCCCGCCCGCGGCGACGATCTGCGCGTCTCCCGCGCGAACCGCCTGCGCGGCCAGGATCACCGCCTGGAGTCCGGAGCCGCACACACGGTTGACCGACATCGCACCGACGGTTTCAGGGAGCCCGCCGTGGAACGCCGCCTGCCTCGCCGGCGCCTGCCCGAGGCCCGCCGAGACGACGTTCCCCATGATGACCTCGTCGACTTCGGCCGGCTCTGCGCCAGCCCGCGCCAGCGCCGCGCGGATCGCGGCGCCGCCCAGCTCCGGCGCTTTCAAGCTCGACAAGCTGCCCAGGAACCTGCCGATCGGCGTCCGCGCCGCGCCGACCACTACCGGGACCCTGCTCTCGTCCATGGCGATCTCCGCTGCTGACCCGCTGCGCGCCGTCGTGTAAGTCCCGTGCCGCCCTCCCGATCAGCCTCGGTGCAGGCCCTGCCTAGTCGGGAAGCAGCACCGGGCGCTTCTCTTCCGCCGGGTCCAGACGCCCCCACGGTCGCACGGGATCGTGCTCGAACACCAGCAGCCACTGCTCGTCGCGCGCGCGGGTGAGGACCCGCCGCTTCGTTTCGAGCGTGACGAGTGGCTCGATGTCGTACCCCATGATCCACGGCAACGGCAGGTGCGCCGTCGTCGGAACGAGATCGGCGAGGAAGAATAGAGCGCCGTCGCCCTCGCCGATCAGGACTGACTGATGGTGCGGCGTGTGCCCGGGCGTCGGGACCATGCGGATCCCGGGGAGGAGCTCCGTCTCACCCTCGACGAAATCGAAGAGCCCGCGGTCCGCCACCGGGTCGAAGTTCAGGGGCAGATAGCTCGCGCGGATGCGTTCGTTGTTCATGTGCGCGAACTCCCATTCCCCGCGCTGAACGACGTACCTCGCCCGCGGGAAGGCGGGTTCGATCGCGCCGTCCGGCGACCGCCACGTGTTCCCGCCCGCATGATCGAAATGGAGGTGCGTATCGATCACCAGTGTGACGTCGTCCGGCGAGTGGCCGGCATCGCGGATCGCGTCCTCGAGCCGGGTGGGCGACCCGTCGTTCTCCAGGCCGTAGATCTCCCGGAACTTCTCGTCTTCCTTGTTGCCGGCCCCCGTATCGATCAGGACGAGGGCGTCCGGATGTTCCACCAGCAGGCACCGCATGGCGAGCGGGATCCGGTTTCGCTCGTCGGCGCGGATCCGTCGCTCCCACAACGGCCTGGGCACCACGCCGAACATCGCGCCACCGTCCAGCCGCTGGAGCCCCGCTTCCAGCACGTGCACCCGGCCCACGCTGGACTCGAGCGTTCGCCGGAGCGGCAAATCGCCGATCCCCGCGACGGTTGCGGCCTCCATCACGCCGGCTCCGCCCGGCGAAGCGGCATCGTCATGCAGCGCGCGCCACCACCGCCGCGCACCAGCTCACCGCCCTCGAAGGTGATGACCACCCGCTCGCCATTCCGGATCGCAGCCTCACCCGCAAGGAACGACGATCCATCGATGATCCGGTACCCCGCCTCACGCTCCAGCTCGCGCATCGTGTGCTCGTTGCGCGAGTACCCGAGGATCACGCCGGGGCGGACCGCTACGAAGTTGCAACCACTCGTCCACTGCTCGCGCTCCTGAATGATCCGCCTCTCTCCACCACATCGAATGGGTTCGAGTGAGAGTCCGACATCACGCAATCCGGAAAAGAGGTCGGCCACCTCACGCATCCCGACCCGTCCGGCGCGATAGTGCAGCACGCTCGCGCGCCCCGGACCCGTGAACATCGGCGGGAATACCACGCAGTGCTCGGGGTCGATCATCGTGAAGATCATGTCGAGGTGGATCA
>DATMSC010000624.1:0-8886 GCA_035565595.1 Longimicrobiales bacterium
GCGGCGATCAGCTTGGACCCGGTGTCGAGCACGACTTAGCGCCCCTGCGTCCGCCTCGTGCCGGCCTTCGCCTTCGATTGATCAGCCTCCGCCCCCCGGGGCTGCTCGGTCTCCGCCTCGGCCTCGCCAGGCTCCTTCGTCGCGGCCCGGCCCGCCGCGGGGGCCGACTGCAGCGCCGAGAGCAGTTGGTCGATCGCGTCCGGACTCCGCTCGAGCGCGTTCGTGAGCCGGTCGAGAAGCGCAGCGCGGCGAACCCGCCGCTGCGCCTCCTGCTCCTCCGCCTCGGAGGGCCGGAAGTCGTAGACCTTCTGGGTCATGCCATTGCCGAGCGGCATGAGAATGAACTCCCGCTCGATATGGTCGACGATCACGCGCTGGGTCTGCGGCCGCACCTTGTGCTCGCCGCGATAGTGCCACATGACGTTGCCGTCGGCATCGCGCTTCGGGACGACCTCCGTGATCGGGACTAGCTCCTTGAAGATCGGAACGGCCTCTCCATCACTGAGCTGGTGCATCCCGACGATCTCCGCCCCGGCCGGCGGCGTCATGTTGTGGCTGATGTGCTTGTTCAGCTCTTTGAGGCTCGTGCCCATTGGCCTCTCCCATGTTGTTGTTCCGAGCGACATCGGACGTCACCAGGACGTGCGGGAGATCGAGGAGGTGGCGTCGGAGCAACCATCCAATCTTCCGGCCGGCCTGCTCGGCCTTGCGGCGAAGCGCCTCCCGGTGCTCCCCCTGCCGGCGGATCGCAGCCTCGATCGCCGCCTGCATGTCCCGGTATTCGCCGCGCCCGCTCCAGAGATTGGCGCGGTCCAGCATCTCGCGGATTCCGCCGGCACCCATCTGCCCGAGGTCGAGCGGCCGGAAGCGGCGCGCCTCCTTGTCGTACCAGTGGAGCATGACGCTTTCGGTCGTCTCCGGGGCGCGCCCTTCCTGATGTTCGCGCAGCATCGGATCCGAGTCCCGGCGCCTGAAGTGGATGACCGGGCAGTCGAGGATGGGATGCCACTCGATCCACGCCTCGCGGCCGTGCTCGCGACCCCACTGGGTCACTGCGTCCCGGATGTCAACCGGGATGTCGTGGGCCCGGGTGCGGACTGGAGCGCCGTTCGGGCCGAGGAGCGCCGAGGTTCGAGTGATCACAGTTGGCCGTTCGGGTAGTTACGGACGACCAGCCGGGCGACCGCCGGCGGCTTCTCCACATCCACGAACTCCGCGAACGCAACGTCATCCGTCAGGTCGTCCGCGTTCGCCGTCCAGTCGCCGTGCCCGTCGGAGTCCTGGGCCTGCACGACGAGGTGGCCGAGCGCCACGTTGCCCTCGTCGGGCGCCGGCAGCGCGGCCTCCGCCGCGGCGCGCGTGTCGAAGGCCTGCTCGGCACCCGACACCTTTGTCGAGATGGTGCCCGCGGCATCGATCTGGATGAGGATCGCGCCCCACTTCTCCGCCTTCACGACGTGCCCGACGCTGAACTCAAGGTTGTCGGTCGCGGCCTTCGTGTACTGCACGCCGCCGATCTTGAAGTAGGCGGTCTCGGTCGTCTTGAACTTCTCCGCGGTCGCGGAGACCTCGAGGCCGCCCGGCACGAGCACGCCCTCGTTGTGCCGCGTGAGCTGCTGCACGATCTTCGCGAGCGCCCACGCAAGGCTCCCCTCGGCGGCATTGGCCGTGCTCAGCGTTACGACCAGATCCATCGTCGTTCCTCCGTCAGGTGACGACGGGACCGACAGGGGGTCGGTTGCCCGGACCACGCCCGCCGGCCCGCCGTGGGGATTACGGCACCGCCGCGAACTTATCGGGGCTGTAGCCGGTGTTGATCTTCCGAAGCACTCCCGAGCGGTTCCGCCTGCTGGCGAATCGCTGGCAGTAGTGCTTCATGAACCACTCCCTGCCGTCGAAGTCCGCGAGTCTCTGGTACGGGCTCCCGTCCTTGTCGTAGACGGAGGGCTCGCCGTCCAGGTCCACCACGTGGTAGTCCTCGAGGCAGTGCGCCATGAGCTCATCCGGCGTGTGATAGCTGTCGATCAGGAAGTCGTGCCCGGCGATCCGGACCGTCTCCCAGCCACCCTCGAGCTCACGCCCCTTCTGCTGGATCTGCGTGTAGGGGATGAGGGTCCGGGCGAGCGCATTGAAGACCGCCCGCTGGCAGCTGAACACGTGCGTGTCAGGCGTCACCGGGCTTTGCGAGCGGTCCTCGATCTGCCCGATGAAGTCCATGAACTCGACCTCACCCCAGTCCTCGGAGTCCATCCGGAGGGGATTGATTCGCGGCTCGTCGGCCTCGCTCACGGTGAGGTAGCTCGCGTTCTTCTCGTCGGGGTCGAGGATGTCGCGGAGCCCGAGTGGCGCACGGCCACGCTCGTGGACGTGCTTCGAGGTGAGCGCCGCATAGTTGGCGAGTGGCCTGGTGCCGAAGACGATCACGTCGCCCTCGGCGATCGTCCCCGAACCCTCGATCGACGTGTGGAACTCGAGGATCTTTTCCGGGTGGTTGATCGACTTGACCCTCGCGGCCGCGAGAGGCTTGAAGCTGTCGCTCTTGTCGAGCGCGTAGCAGAGGGTGTTCAGGTCGATGAACATGAGCGGGTTCGTGCCGGGGTGGCCGTACCCGTCCTTCACGCGGATCTTCGTGGAGCTGATCTTCTCAGCCACGATGCAGACCGTCCCGTCCGACCCGCCGTGGACGTGCCTCGTCGTCATGCGATCGAAAGCGTCGACGGCCTGCCGCTGGATCCGCCCGAAGAAGTTCTCGAACGCGCCTGGCGTCTGACCACGCGCAACGACGAAGTCGTCGACAGCGCGCCGGATGTACATGCGCGCGGGTGTGGTCTCAAGCCGGATCATCTCGGCGTATTCGCTGTCGGGCAGGTGCCCATCCGTCGCGACGCCGCCGCCGGAGAAATGCGTGTCGGCTGCGATCACGAGCTTCTGGCCGACCATGGTGTAGCCCCCGTCGCCGAGCTTCCGGAAGAGGCCCGCGACTGGGGAGATGTGATCGAGGTGAGGCTTCACCTCATCGACGTAGACCTCGTGGAGGAGCTTACCACTCAGCTCCGTTACGGTCTGCAGATTGGGGATCTGGGAATCCATACGTCCAGCTCCTTACGCCGGGAGGCGGCGCAAGGCCTGCCTCCACTCTCTCGTGCTCATCGGCCGCGACGCCTGAGCTCCGACGGCGGTGCCAGGTGTCGCGGCGCCTGCCGGGATATGCGCGAGCGGGTTGAAGCGGCGGCGGAGCGCGGCGGCTTCCTCCTGCTCCCTGCGGATCCGCTCTTCGGTCTCGCGGCGCGCGCGCTCCTCGGCCGCCTTCTCGGCCTTCTCGCGTAGCGCCGCGATCTGCTGCTGAACCCGCTGCTGTAGGTCCGCCTGCGCGCTCGGATTGCGGCGGTAGAGCCCGTCGGCGAACTCGTAAAATGCCTGCCGGTCGAAATGCTGGACCCCCGCCTGGTCCATGTAGGAGCCCCACGCCGCGACGACGCGGCGGAGTTCCTCATCGGACCAGTGGGGATAGCGTTGCGGGCGCTCGGCGATCAGCGACCGCACGATTCCCTGCGCCTGCTGCTGCACCTCCACCGCGAGCCGCTCCTGCACCCGCTCGTCGACCGCTCGGTCGATGCGCTCCTGCTGCTCGACGAGGAGGCCTCGTAGGTAGCGGAGCGCCCCCTCCTCGCCGTACTCGTCCCGGATCCGCTGGAGCTGGTCGGTCACGTCGGCATTCGTGAACACCGACAGGTAGGTTTCGAGCTGCGCCTGTGTGCGAAGGAGCTCCTGCTCGAGCTGCTGCGCGCGCTGCTCGGCCTCGCGCTGGGCGAGGCGCGCCTCCTCGACCGCCCGGGCACGGACCGGGTTGTTGAGCTGGTACCGGTGGTAGTCGGCCTCCGCCTCCGGAGCGACGATGCTCGTCACCCCGCGGTCACGAAGCGGGTGGCCTTCCGGTACCTCGAGGCGGACGAATCCTTCGGGCACCTGCTCGGTGGCCGGCGTCGCCTCAGTCGCCTCATCGACCTGGGCCCCCGGCTGGGGCGCAGGAGAGTCGGCCGAGGCCTCAGCCGCGGCCGGAGACTGGAACCGCCCCAGCTCATCTCGGGGCTGTGGCGGCTTCTCAGCCGCCTGTTCACCCGTGCCAAGCTGCTCGCTCAGCCGGTTCCGCATCGCCTCCCGGAACTCCCGGGCGTTCCTGTAGACCCGGGTGCCGGTGGGCGAGGCCGGCTGCGTCGCCGTGTCCGGCTGCGTCGCCGATTGTGCCCCGCCCTCAGCGGGCGATGCGTCGGGTGCAGGAGATGGCGCGGGCGCGGCCGCCGCGTCGGGAGTGACTGCGGGCGCCGCTTCCACGCCAGCGGGAGACCCGTCCGGGACCGCCTGCGCGGCACCGACGTCGGTCATCACACACCTCCGTATGCCTGATTTGTGAGCGCCCGGACCTCACTCATCAGAGAGCCGGGCTGGACCTGGCGCTCCATCATCCCGCCCTGCTCGACGGGGAGCGCCGTTTCGCCACCACCACCGCCAGCCGGAAGCGCCGGCTCCTCCTCGAGCTCTGCCTCGAGCACGGGACCATCCTCTTCCACGGCACCGGCCTGCGCGCGAGCGATCTGCGACATCCACTCGAAGAGGTGGTTCTGGCGGGCAGCGGCGACTGCACGCGCGAGCGGGTGTTCGTGCTCGTCCTGGACGAGCTCGTCGAGCCGCTCGACGTGGTACTGCGGATCATCGGTTCGCAGGATCGGGTAGCGCGGATAGATCATCTGCCCGTAGAGCTGCTGCGCGATCACCTCGCGCAGCGCCGGATCGAGCCGCGCCGCCTCTTCGGAGCTCATGGTGTTCTCGGCGAGAGCGATGATCGCCTCGTTGATCACCGTCGCCCGGTTCTCGCGCGCCCTCTGCGCCTCGTCGGTGTCCGGGATGAGCGACGGATCCGGCCACAACCGCCGCGCCTGCGCGGTCGTTATGAACGGCACGCCGTCAGCGCCCGTAGTTTGCGCCATGGCGATGATCTGCTGGGCCCGCTGCTCGATCGTCGCACCAAAGCCCGAGACCAGCGTGTAGTTTGGCGGGGTGTCCGAGAGCTGGTCCCGGTGGAGATACTCGGAGAGGTAGCCGTACTCGTCGCCGAGCACCCGGTCGATGACGAGCGGCTCCAGCATGTACCGGCGAACGAGCGTGTGGGCAATCTTGAGCCCGCACCGGAGCGCGGCTTCCGTGGACCGGGTGAGCGGACCGAAGATCGTGTCGTCAGCCTTCGCGAGAGCGACGAGCGCGGCCGCCGGCTGCCCGGGACTCGCCTCGCCGCGGGACGCCGCCTGCCAGCCGCCGATCCGGAACATCTGGTCCATGGTCTGTTCGATCGCCCGATCATAGGGCGTCGCCATAGACGGCGGCGGATAGCGGATCTCCGGGAGCGGTGATCCGGGTGTAACCTTCAGGACCGCGTCGTCGTTCGTCCAAAGCTGATCGACCTGGAGGTCGACTGTCGTCGCAAGCGGCGGGCGCGCGATCCGGCGGAGGAACTCCGCCCGGAGCGTGACGAGCTGGTTGAGCTGAACCTGCAGGTCCGCGAGATCCGCGACCCACGGCTTTCCGAGCACGTCGTCCCAGCGCTCGTGGCTCGTCACAAGTGCGAGGGCGATGCGGCCCGCCGGGAGTGGTCCATCGTAAAGGAGCACCGGGCGCCCCACGCCGGCCTTTTCTGCGCCTGGCGAGACCTCCGCGACGCCGCACACCGCGACGAGCGTCAGCCTGCCCTCCGGCCAATCGGGATCCATGCCTCGCTCTACCTCGCGGCACAGAAGCGGGATAATCTCCTCGCCCTTGCCGCGGTGATAGCCCAGGATCGCGGCCGTGCCGTGCGGGGAGCCCCCGACCGCGTGCCACAGCCGGTGGACCCGCTGGGCCCGAGACACCGATGGCACCCCGTCATAACCCTCGAGGTCGTCACGACCGAAGGCCCGCCGGAGGAGGTTCGCCGGGAGAAGCCGCTCGTAGGTGACCTCCGTGATCGCGTCCGCTGTGGAGCCCTCCCCGTAGACCGTGGCCCACGGGTCCCCCGCGAACGCGCAGACGAACCCCGGGAGGTCCGCTTCCGCGGGACTCCCGGAGCTCAAGGCCGAGGCATCGGCTCGCCAGTAGAAGTGGACCGGACAGCTACCGTAGGGGCATGCAAGCGAGAGAGCACGAGCGTAGACCCCGTTCAGGTCGAGGGCGCGGATCACATAATTCCCGAGGATCGTGTCGGCAATGGCCCGCTGGCGGGCGCGGCGGCCGCTCGCGGATTCCGCCACGACCCGGTAGGGGATCGCCGTGTTGTGGGCGATCGCGTTCATGACGATCGGGCGGGTGACGTTCCACTGGAGCCGGAGCGCCCCGAAGGAAGGCATCACCACGACCCGACTTCCGTGGTAGATGTCAGCCCATTGTCCGTCGCCCTCGCCGTCGATGATGCAGAGATACTTCTCCGCGGTGAGATCCCGGAGCCGGCGGTCCATGAGCCGGCGCCGATAATCCTCGACCACCTGGCGGGCAATGGCGTCCGCCTCACGGTCGGAGATCCCGAACGGGCTACCAATCAGGCGGGACGCTTCGGCGTCGGGCAGAGCGGCGGCGAGTTGGTCGACCATACCGCCACTCTGTCGGACGCGATGTTAGCGCGCAATTCGCAAAAATACGTATCTACAGGGCAGAAGCCGGCTCGTGGAGGGCCCACCACCACAACGTGATCCGTCGGAGCGGGTGTGGGGCGAAGGGCGGAATCTTTTCGTGGATCGCCCGAATGTGCGTCTCCACGGTCCGCTTGCTGATCCCGAGGTGCTTCGCGATGTCCCGGACCGGCTTGCCGTGAGCGATGAGTTCCGCGATCTCCTTCTGCCGGGGGGTGAGCTGCACCGGGCGGATCGTTGCCTTCATGCGACCTCCTCGACGGCCTCGACGATGCGGCGGAGCTCCTCCTCAATCTGCTCGGCCGGCACCCCGGCAGCGAGCCGGGTCTGAATGTCCATCTCGACTTTCGCGCGGATCGAGTCCGAGGCGAGCTTGCTCGTGATATCGAGAATCCCGGGCGTGAGCGTCGGCCTCTGCGGGACGTGACCCTGCTGCGGCGCCATCTCCGGAAGGCCCGCCTGGCGACGTTCGAGACGGCGGACGTGGTCCAGCGCCTTCGCGAGCTGCTCCTCCGTCCACCGGAGCCGCTCTTCAAAAAGGCGCCAGACGGAGTTCGACATGATCTTGATCATGCCTCAGAACGCCCTCCTCGTGTTGGCCCGCGTTTCGAGAGCCTGTACCAGGCGGTCTAGCCCGTCGTCGTAATCGGCGGGGTCCGGCC
Organism: Longimicrobiales bacterium; assembly: GCA_035565595.1. Classification (GTDB taxonomy): domain Bacteria; phylum Gemmatimonadota; class Gemmatimonadetes; order Longimicrobiales; family RSA9; genus DATMSC01. The sequence continues at coordinate 7,316 of DATMSC010000624.1, forward strand.
TCGGAGCATCTGGCCGCTTCACCGTCAGCGGCCAGTCGGCGAGGAGGTAGCGAACCATGTCGTAGGCGTCGTCACCACCCTCACCAAGCTCGTCGGCGTCGATCTTGAGCGCGTCCTCGGGGTTGTCCGGGTCCGTGACCATGGACTCAAGCGTCTCGAAAACGCGGCGGTTGTTCGGCGTGTCAAAGATCAAGAAGCGCGGCGTGGTGTCCGAGCCGTTCGGCCCGAGGCCGCGCCAGGCGGTGTAGTGACGGAGGTTGTTGAGCCCCGCGACCCGCGAGACGCTCGCCTTCCGGAGCGGGAGGCCCAACTCCGCCATTTGGGTTGCGATCGTCGGCACCGTCTCACCGCGGGCCTTCACCTCCGCCCAACAGTCGTGGCCCGCCACGGTGTGGCTGTTGCGGGCGAGGTCGATCCCGGGCCGGCCCGTTGCCTTCGCGGCTTCCTCCGCCGCCCGGATCCGTTCCACAATCTGTGACGGGAGCAGCTTCCGCCCGAAGACCGAGTCGATCAGGTAGACCGTGCCGTCGTCACTCCGCGCCGCCTGCCCGAAGCAGAACGGGTGATGGTAGCCCCAGTCGAATGCGCTCCAGAGCCGCCAGTGGTCCGGGATTGGGAACGGATCCACGATGTGGATTGTCGCGTCCATTTCCGCGAGCGCGAGCCCGCTCCCGGCGTCCCAATCGCCCTCCAGAAGCTGGCGACGGTCGAGCTCCGGCAGCGCCCGGAGCTGCACCTCGTACCGGGGGTTGTTCTTCTGCAGCGTCGGGTTGTCGGTTAGCCGCGCCGGGATGAAGCGCCGGGTGAGCCCAGTTTCGGGGTCGGTGTACACAGCCCGACCGTCCTTGCCGCAGACGTTGATGAAGCGCCGCTTGAGCCAGGCGTGCCCGGCGCCGCCGGGGTTCGCGCTCGCCCGCATCCGGAGCGGGATCGAGGGATCCTTCGTGCGGCAGCGCGAGATGAGGAACGTCCAGATCCGCTCCTGGGCGACCAAACCGAGCTCGTCGAAGCCGATGTACTGGTACTCTTGTCCCTGGTACTGGAGCACGTCCTGGAAGCGCTCGCAGTAGCCAAACTCGACCACCGCCCCGCTCGGGAACGTCCAGCGTTTCTTACTCTCGTTCCAGGCGCCGCCGAGCCGGCGAAATGAAAAGAGCGACCGGTCGATGAGCTCGCGGAGTTCGGGGAAGGTGTGGCGAAGGATGAGCGCCCGGTACGTCGGGCGGTGGATGTAGCGGAGCGACTCGTATAGAAGCGCATCGGACTTTCCACCGCCGGCGGCGCCGCCGTAGAGGACCTCGAACTCCGTCGCCCTTGTGAACGCAGACTGCGGACCCGGGTGCGGCTGCCACACCAGCCCGAGGTCGACCGGCTGCGCCATGCGTATCGCAACGCTCCGCAGCGCCGCGACGACCGAGTCCTCGCGGCGGACGGAGCGCTCGACGATCTCCTGCACAGCGGCGCTAAGCGTCATAGCCGGATCGTCAGCCAGTAGTCCTTGATCTTCTCGAGCGTATCGGGATCCTCGACGTAGCGCTCCACGCCCCGGGCCATATCCGACATGATCCGAT
>DATMSC010000625.1:0-6157 GCA_035565595.1 Longimicrobiales bacterium
CGCTGATCGCGACGTCCAGATCCTGGAAGCTGGCGCCTTTGCGCCGCAGTTCGCCGACCTGGACGTACCCATCGAGCGCGAGGTCCGGCAGATCTGGGAGCCTGAGACCGGCCGCCTCCGCGGCCTCGCCGGCGGAACGCCCGCCCACCTCCCTCCCCGTCAGCCGCGCGAACAGCAGCTCGGTGTACGTCGGCTTCGACGGGTCGCCCGGCATGACCGCATCCGCGTCGAATCGTGAGGAGCGGAGATCGAAAGCGAGATGCGGGGTGGCGAGCGTGTCGCCGAGCGCAAAGCCGAGCCAGTCGGACATCGAGAAGTCGACAGCGACGTCGCTCTCACCAATGGTGGCACCGAGTCCCTGCCCGCTGATGTCGCGACCGCCCAGGGCGACGCTGCCGGACCGTATCGTCAGCGGGGCTGTCCAGTCCGGCGCGCGCACCGATGCGCCAGCCGGTTCGATGATCCCGCTGACCACCATGGAACGGGGTTCGAGCGGCTTCCCGTCGATTGCCAGCTCCACGGGCACGCGCCCGGTGGCGGACCACCCGGCCGGAAGGAAGCCGAGCGCTGCCACATCGTCCAGACTCAGCCGGGTCGAGAGCGTGGCGCCGACTTCGGGATCGGCCAGGTCCCGTGCGACGAACGTCGCGCGAAGCGGCTCGTTGAAGAGCCGGCCTTCCAGCCCCGGTGTGGAAGCCGAGTCCAGCGAGAAATCGAGGCGCCCGCGCAGGTCGTCGAGGACCGTGCGCCCGTCCAGCGCCACCGCAATCGCGTCGAGCTCGACAGCGCCGTTCACGTCCGGGACCTCGCCGTTACCCAGCCGGCCCGTCGCGTCGGCGCGGACGCGGAATGTGCCACCCGGCGCGCTCAGTACCCGCGGCGACGCCTCGCCTTCGCGCTGAAGACTTCGCCACTTCTCCGGGAGTGAGGCGACGAGTGTTGCGGCGTCGACGTCGCCCGACTCGAGCCGGAGCGCGACCCGCCTTGCCTCCGGGTCGGACCAGGCGGTGACGGTGCCCGAGCCCTGGAGCGTGAGCTCCTGGAAAGTGACCGCGAGGCGGGCGATCTCGGCGTTCCGGCCGGCGATGTCGAGCGTGGCATCGTGTTCCACGACGAGTCTCGCGTCGCGGACCGGCGTGGCGAGGTGCGCCGGGATCGAGGCGTCGAACGCCGCCGCGTCGAAATGGCCCGTGAGGCGCAGTCGGGCGAGCTCACCCGCTTCGAGCTCGCCTTCCAGCCGCAATTCCTGGTTCAGACCTTCGAGGCGCAGCTCGGTTCCGGTCCGGCTGTCGTGATACGTGACCACGCCATCGCGGACGCGGATGCTCCGGATCTGGAAGTCGGCGTCCTCCCAGAAGCCAGGCGCACCCTGACGCGCCTCCTCGAGGTCCGGCGACGCCTCGCCCTCGATCTCGACCGCGACGCGAGGCCGATCGATCACCACCGCGTGGATCACGATGTTGCCGGTGAGGAGCGGGAGCAGCCTGGGGCGCACGTCCACGCGTTCCACCTGCACGAGCGGGAGCGAATTCCCCGGTTCGGCGGTGACGCCCGGGTTCCTCGCCGCTTCCGACTGGCGCCAGCGTGAGACGGTCACGCCTTCGAGGGCGACGGCGGGTAGCGGGAAGATCCGGAGCCGGATGGCGTCGACCGTGACTTCCCGATCCAGCGCAGCGCTGGCGCGCTCTGCGGCCATGGCGCCGATGCGCCCGGCGGGGAAGAGCAGCGCGACGGCCAGCGCCGCGGCGAGCACGACGGCCAGCGCGCCGCCGCCGGCCCAGGCGATGATGCGGAGTGTGCGTGTGCGACCCGAATCCTTCATGGCGGCAACTTCCTGCGGAGTGATGGCCCCGAAGGGTTGATAACCGCGTTCACCGCGCGAGGTCCCGTGACAGCTCCGGCCTCGCTGCTTCCAGGCCCAATGAGGTGTCGACTCAGGCGGAGCCGCCCGACGCGCTGCGTTCGGTGCCGGCCCGGAGGCGCCGGGTGATGGGAGCGTGGTCGTGGGGGTCGAGCCGGACGTGGATGAGGTATGGGCCGTTCACGCGTTCCGCGCGGGCGAGTGCCGTTTCGAGCGCGCGGCGAGTCTCGACCATCTCGCCGGGGACGCCGAGCGCGCCGGCGTATCCCACGTAGTCCCACGGCCGCAGCTCGTAATACGGGCGCGACCTGTCGAACACCTCGAGCATCTTGTAGTTGGCGTTGTCGAGGACGACGATCGTCGCGGGCGCGCCGATCCCCGCCATCGTCGCGATCTCGGCGCCGGTCATCTGGAACGCGCCATCGCCGACGAGCACCAGCGGCCGACGGTCGGGATCGGCCACGGCGGCACCGAGCGCGCCGGGGACGGCGAACCCCATTGTCGCGTAGAAGCCTAAGGCGAGATAGCGCTCCGCGCGCGTCTCGAGGGCGGTGAACCAGGCGTCGCCAATGTCGGCGACCAGCGTGTATCGCGAGCTGTCGAGCGTGCGGAGCGACGCGATCACACCTTCCATCGTGACGTGCGATTCGGGCGACGGCCCGGGTGTGGGCGACTCCGGCGTCGACGGTGAGGGCGTCCAGAACGGGCGAGGTGAGGCGGGTGCGCGCGCGAGGAGTGCACGAACCATGTCGCCGAGCGGCGCGCGTTCGTAATGGTGGTGGAGCACCCGGACCCGCGTGTCGTCCAGTGCAATGAGTTTCGACCGGGGCGGCGGATAGGTCCCGAAGCCGGCGTTCACGTCGGTGTCCAGGACGCCGACGGCCAGGATCAGATCGGCTTCGTCGAAGGCGAGGCGGGGCGCGTCGTCGCCCACAGTCCCGACGAATACCCCCACGTAGTTCGGGTGCGACTCGGGGAACACCGACTTACCGAGCACGGAGCTGACGACCGGGAGCCCCCAGCGCTCCGCGAGATGAATCGTCTCGGTTTCCAGACGTCTGCGGGCGATACCGATGCCCGTGAAGAGAACGCATCGCCGGGCACGGGCGAGGAGCTCGGCGATCTCCGCAGCGGCTTCCGCTATGGCGGCCGCATCCGTGGCGGCGCCTGCCGGACCCGGCGAGTACATCGAGGGCGCGGCGGGCGCGTCAGTCAGGTCGCGCGGGATTTCGACGTAGCCCGGCCGTTGCTCGCGGAGGATGGTATCGAGCACTCGATCCAGCTCGGTCAGTGCGGTCGCGGGGTCGTTCAGCGCCGCGGTGGCGGCCGTGATCTCGGCGTAGATGCGACGCTGCCCGTCGAAGTCCTTTACCGTGTGGTGCAGCACGAAGCCGGCCTTACGGGCCTCGAGCGCTGGCGCGCCGCTGATGACGAGAACGGGCGAGTGCTCGGCGTACGCCGCAGCGATCGGGTTGACCATGTTGAGCGCGCCGGCGCCGTACGTGGTCATGACGACGCCGAGACCACGGATCCGGGCGTACGCGTCCGCCGCGAACGCCGCCGAGGGCTCGTGGGTGCACACGATCGTGCGCAGCCCGGCGGCTTCCTGGGCCGCGTAGAGCGGGAGCGCGAAATCGCCGGGGATCCCGAACGTGCAATCCACACCGGATTCCATGATTCGGGCGAAGAGTCGCTGCGCGAGAGATTCCATGGGTGCTGGAGCGAGGGTGTGCGTAGAGTTGACAACCGGGCGGCCTGCTCGGGCGGCGCGACGCTCGAGGAGTTCGTCGCTTCGGATGCAAGCACCCGGCCTGTAGCCTCGGCGTCGTCAGGCGCCGCTCCGGTCCTGGCGATCCATGGCCCACCAGGGGAGGCCGAAACCGCCATCCATGACCACCGTGCTGCCGGTCATGTAGGCGCAGTCGTCGCTCAGCATGAACCGGATCAGGCGACCGATCTCTTCGGGGCGCGCCAGGCGACCGAGCGGGATATTCCGCGCGCCGGCCTCGAGCGACTGCTCGGTGAAGAATTTGCGCTCGCCCGGCGTATCGGTCCAGCCGGGGTGCACCACGTTCACACGGATGCCGAATTGCGCCAGCTCGATGGCCGCGGTCCGCGCCATGTGGTCGACCGCGGCCTTGGCCATGTTGTATGCCATTGCGGACGGTACCGCGACGACGGCGTGGGGTGAGCTGACGATGACAATGGCACCACCGGTGCCCTGCTCCACGAGCCGGGCGGCGACGGCGCGCAGCGCGTTGAACGTGCCCCACATCGTGACGTCTATCGTGCGCCGGAACCCGGCCATGTCCGCCGTGAGCATCGGTTCGCGGTCGCTGTAGACGGCGCAGGTGACGAGGCCGTCCACCCCGCCGAACTCCTCGACGGCGCGGTCGACCATCGCCTGGACTTCGGCTTCGTCGGAGACGTCGGCGCCGATGACGAGCGCGCGCTGGCCGAGAGCCCGGACCTCGCCGGCGACCTCCTCCGCCTCCGCCGGCGCGCCGTAGTGGTTGATCACCACGTCGGCACCGCTGCGGGCCAGCTCGATGGCGCACGCCCGCCCGATTCCCCTGGAGGAACCGGTCACCAGGAACCTGCGTCGCTCGAGTGGCCGTTTGGAGGGTTCAGTATTCAGAGTTCAGAGTTCGGTCTTCAGGGGTAACGTCCCGCGTTCGGTTCAGCGTTGAGTATACGACGTCAGATTCACGTCCGCTCCTCTTCGTGCCCCACCGTGTACGCTGCGCGCCGATCACCGTTCCCTGAGCACAACGACCCTACCGGCATGCGCCGGTGCGCGTCGTGGCGGAGTGAGAGGCTCGTTCCGGGTTCCCCCGGCCGTTCACTCAGCACGGAAAAATTGAATACCGCGCCTGGCACGCGCCATTCGACGTCGTCGCTGCCATCCTGCCAGACACCCCTGCGCCGTTCACTCCACACTGAAAACTGAAAGCTGAACACGCTCCCACACGGGTAGCCTGAGTCGGAATCCGGCGAGCGCTCCGATGGCGGCGCCGGCGGCGGTAGTGGCCACGTAGAGTCCCTTGCCGTAGCAGTGAGACCTGCCGCAGGTGGGGTCGATCCGGTCGTCAGCTTCGGCGATGCCGATGACGGCGACACCGGTGAGGAGGCCGGCGAGTGCGCCGAGGAGCGTGCCATCGAGCGTCGCCCGGCGGTTCCCGGTCCGCTTCTCGATTCGGGTGATGAACCCGGAAGAGAGGAACCGTGGTTCTACGGCGCCGGACGGGCGGAGCAGGATGCCGTCCGGACGCACGTCCACGATGTCGCCGCGGATGCGGAAGTGTACGATTTCTTCCGAGTGGACCCGGATATGATCACCGGGTTGAAGCGGGTCAGGCTGCTGCGCCAGCGCTGTCAACGGGGCCACGACCACCGCGACCGTAGCGAGTAACATCGTACGGCTGAAGCACTTCGACCGCGGGTGGACTTGTGCGCGGAGTTTCCCGGTCATCGCGGCATGCCTACTGTCGCGCGGGCGGACACCGAGGCCGCGTGTTCCCAGCCGAACTCGGGGCCGTGGCTCGAGACGGCGGAGCCGGCGAGGCGCAGCCATGGGGCGACCTCCCACTCCACCTCAACCCCACCTCCCCTCCGCTTTCCCGGCCACCTGTCGAAAAGCAGGTTTCCCTCTTCCCTGACCTGGAAAAAGGTCCATGCGGAGCCGCGGACCGGAATTGCCGCTGGAAAGAAGGTGATCTTTGCCGTGTGGCCCGCGCCGTACCCGCCGAGCGGGTCGCCGGCCGGAACGCCATCGCGGAGATACTCGCCCTGCCGCGTGTGGTCGAACCACTCTCCCTGAACACGGTGCTCGCCTCGCCCCCGCGCGTCGGGGCAGAATGGGCACCACCTGGCCCGGGGCCCGTACGCGGTGTACTCGTACCGCACCCCGAGCACCCCGCCTGACCAGATGAACGGCAGGTGCAGCCCCACGATGAGGCCTGCGTCCGTCCAGATCGGCGCGTCTTCCTGCGCAATCACCGCGTACCCTGCCATTGGCCGCCCCAGCAGCCGCCACCTCGCCCGAAGCATCAGCTCGAGCTTCTGGTCGTCCCAGTTCATGGGGCGGTTCTGGACCATGATCAGCATGCGCACCAGCCGCTCCGGCGTGACGCCCGGCGCGCCCTCACCGGCAAAACGGATTACGCGGGAGAAACCAAACTCGAGGGCCGGGAGAGGGCTCATGATCCCCGATGCAATCGCTACCCAGCCGTCACGCAGGTCACCGGCGTGCTGCCACGGCGCGACCGCGAGCTGCCAGTAGGTGGGACCGGTCAG
>DATMSC010000626.1:0-2452 GCA_035565595.1 Longimicrobiales bacterium
GCCGCCCACATCTGGTGCTGGCCGACATCCGTCACCACCCGGAACGGGCGGCTGCTCCTCGCCGCGACGGCGTTGAAGGCTCCATAGACGTCGTGCGGCATGAGGGGCGAGGTACGTGGGGTCGTGCGATACATGCGCCCCCTGCCGTGCCGTAGCCGCAACGCGTCGATCTCGTGGAGCCAGGCCTCGCGCCGCCGCTGCCCATTCGGCCCGGGCTGGTCGGCGAGCAGGAGCTCGCGGACGCGCACCAGCAGCTCGCGGATTGCCTCCCTCGCGTCGGCGACGATCCCGAGATCGGCGCGCACCACCTTCCCGATCTGTGCCGGGTCGATGTCAATATGGATGATCCTGGCTTTGGGCGCGAAGGTCGCGGCCTTTCCCGTCACGCGGTCGTCGAAACGGCTCCCAATGTTGAGGACCAGGTCGGCAGCCTGAATGGCGCGGTTCACGTGCACCCAGCCGTGCATCCCCGCCATACCGAGACAGAGCGGATGATCTTCCGGGAGCACGCCCTTGCCGAGCAACGTTGTCACGACCGGGACGCCTGTCTCCTCGGCGAGCGTCCGCAGCTCGACGGCCGCGCCCGCCTGGATGACGCCGTGCCCGGCCAGGATCAGCGGCCGCGACGACGACACCAGCAACATCGCCGCCCGAGCGAGCAATTCGCCGATTTCCTGCACCGGGTCGGCAGCCGCGACTCCCGGGGTGTCGGGCCACACCGGCACGGCGAAACCCTGCTGCGCGTCCTTGGCGATGTCCAGGACCACGGGGCCGGGACGCCCCGATGTCGCGACGCGGAAGGCCTCGCGCACCGCTGCCGGAATCTGTTCCGGACGGGTGACCTGAATGCCGTGTTTGGTGATCGGCATCGTGATGCCGATGATGTCGGTCTCCTGGAAGGCGTCGGTGCCGAGGAGCGGTGTGGGAACCTGACCCGTGATCGCGACCAGCGGCGTCCCGTCCATCCACGCGTTCGCGAGCGGGGTCACCAGATTCGTTGCGCCCGGGCCGCTGGTGGCAATGCACACTCCGACCTTTCCGCTGGCCGCCGCGTAACCCTCCGCCGCGTGGCCGGCGCCCTGCTCGTGCCGGCAGAGCACATGTCGAAGGCGGCCCCGGTAGTCCGCCAGCGCGTGGTAGAATGGCATGATCGCTCCGCCCGGGATCCCGAATAACACCTCGACGCCTTCGCGCACGAGCGCTTCACACAGGATCCGCGCGCCTGACCAGGCCTCTTCGCCGCCGGCGCGATCGCCGGCGTTCAGCCCGTTGCTGCCCATGTCTCCTCCTCGGGTCGGTTCCTCACGGCAACAAAAAAGCGGGCCCTCTCCGGAGAGAGGGCCCGCGCGTCGTCCCGGTACGGGATCTTTCAGCTACATGAATACAGGCACGCGCGGTCCCCCCTCCACGGCGATACGCCGAGGAGTACTACCGTGAGTACGACTACAGGGGAAACCGCGTGGTGCAACATATCGCTCCTTCGCCAGTTCGCAGGACCCGCCTGCGATCAGATGCAACGAGTCTAGATCATTCGTGTGACACGGTCAAGATGGCCGGGTCAGTCGCCGGCTGCTTCCAGCGTCAGATCGCGGTGACACGCCATGCAGGTCACGCCGAACGGGAATCGGACGCGCGTCCCGGCTTTGAGCGTCATTGCCGCGCCGCAGGCGGGACACGTCCCTTCGAATCGCGTCACCTCGTAATCGCCACGCCAGTGCGATCGGCCGAAATAGACTCCCGCACCGAGCGATGCCAGCACCCACGGCACGTGAGGCGGGATGAAGGCCACGATTGGCGCGAGGACGATGCCGCCACCGGCGTACAGCAGCGCGCGGGTCAGCCGCTCAGACCGCGGGCGCGGCCGTAGATCCGCCTCGGCGTCAACCGGCGCATATCCGAAGAGCGTGAGGCGGACTCTAGCCTTCGCTGGGTTGCCAGATCGTTCCACTCCCCATTCGTAACACCATGGGCCATTGCATGCAAGCTGACGCGCGACCGGAGACGGGTGCAACAGATCGCGTCGGGACGGTGCTGAAAACCCGATCGCCGCTCCTGAGACAGGCGCTCACCGCCGCCGCGCCCGCCACGCGAGCAACTCGCGGGCGGCAAGGAGAACGATCAGGGTCGCCGCCGCCGGCACGAGCACCGACGTCACCTCTCCGGGTTCGCCCACCGTCGACGCGGGCACCGCGCGGCCCGGTCCCGAAGATCGCGCGTCGGTCAGTATGTGAAATGCGAGGAGGCCGGCAGCCGTAACACCGGGCCAGAACACGGTGTCCGTGTGGGCGGCTTCTTCTCGCGGGCGCTTGGCCGGAGCAGCGCGCAGAGCCTCTCCGGCGGCAAGCCAGAGCACGATCGCCGAGGCACTCCCCCACGTCGAGATGGCGCCCACCGGCTGCGGCAGGATCGTGGTCACGTAACTCGCGGCGAACACGACCCATAGCGATGCCAC
>DATMSC010000627.1:0-2258 GCA_035565595.1 Longimicrobiales bacterium
CGTTCTGCGGGAAGCTCCCGCCGATCTTGATCCCCGCGGGATTCGTAGCCGAGGTCCCCCTCTGCCCCTCGCCGGACTGCAGCCCCCATGGATCGCCGCCGGCCGTGTAGAAGCCGTCGATGGGCTGGCCGTTGCGATAGAGCGCCATCTCGCCGGTCGTGAAGTCGAAGGTCGCGGCAAGAAACGTCCAGATGTCGCGAGGGAGCAGCTCCTCCCACGGCGTGTTGGCCGCATACGTCCGCGACTGACCGGGATCGAGCCGGCGGCCGAGTGCGACGAGCCGGAGTGTGCCGTTGACGTCGATCAGCTCGAGGAGCGCGCGCACCGCGTGTCCGTCCGAGTTGCCGGACAGGAGCCCCATGAGGCCGACTGCGTTGTAGCGGTCGTTGGGGTCCGGTGTTTCGGTGTTGGGTGCGGGGTGCTCACCCATAGGCTTGACCCACCCCATGATGGTGACAGCTTCGACGCCGCTGAACGCGGCGAGAGAGGGGACGCCGCCTTCGAGGTAGACGCCGGCTTTCCAGTCGTCGTTCCCGGCGGCGTCGGGATTCACCTGCCGGGTCTGGAGCGACATCGTGCTCCCGGGGTGCGCGCCGTCCTGAACGCGCATTGTCGCGCCGCCATTCACCAGCATGAGCGGCGTCCCGGAAGAACCCTGGTCCTGCTCGAGCGCCGGATCGCCAGGCACCGGGTGCTCGAAGTCGTAGAAGACCGCCGCGCCGGGAAGCTGAATCGTCTCGGCTTGAGTCTGAGGCTGTGCCTGCGCGGTGGATCCGCCGCCGCACGCGCTGGATACCAGTGCCAACGCCACGATCGCCGCGGCCCCGGAAACTGCCGTGAGAAGTCGATCCACGGGGCTGGAGTGCGGGGCGGGCGCGTCCATTACCACGCCTGGACGAAAGGTTCGGTCAGGACGACGGCAGGAGTGGCGCCCGCCTCGAACACCGCCTGGTCCGTCGGATAGTCGTTGAGATAGACGGCCCCGGTGTACCGCCCCTGCAGCGCCATCGGCGGCCCATCCTGCTCGTCAGAGAGCCTGACATTGCTCAGCGAGATCTCGAGAACATCGTCGAAGACCAGCGCCCGCTCCGTCGACTGGATGTCGACGTTCGTGAGCACGAGATTCTTGACCCGCGTGATCCGCGCGCCCTGTACGGTATTGCGGATCGTGACGTCCTCCATCACGAAGTTCTCCAGCCACTTTTCCGGCAGCCCGACCAGGCTGATTCCGGTGCGCGCGCCGTCGACTTCCACGTTCCGGATCTGGACGTTCCTGATCGCGGGGGACGGGCCCTGCGCCTGCGGTCCCGTGTAGAACGTATTCACCGTGATCGCCTCGATGTTGATGTCGCGCATCACGATGTCGTGAATGAAGATGTTCTCGATCACGTTGCCCCGGCCGCGCTCGGTCTTGAAGCGGATGCCGCGGTCGCTCCCCGCGAAGAGCGCGTTGTGCACGTAGACGTTGCGGATCCCGCCCGACGTCTCGCTCCCGAACACGACGCCGCCGCTTCCGGTCCGGACATCCAGCGCCTCGTAGTTCCGGACGATGACGTTTTCGGTGGGGATGTTGATCTGGAGCCCCTCCTCGTTCAGCCCGGACTTGAGCACCACCGCGTCATCGCCGGTACGTAGGGTGTTGTACTCGACCAGGACGTTGCGTGACGAATCGATGACCACGCCGTCGCCGTTCGGTGCCTCCAGGCTGTTCACCGTGATCCCGCGCACGATCGCATTGCGCGTGTAGACCAGGTGGACATTCCACATCGGCGTGTCGTTCAGCGTGATCCCTTCGATGAGCACGTTTTCGCAATCGAAGAAGACTGCGAAGTTGGGGCGCATACCCTCCATGCCGGCGCCCTTGCCGAACGCACGGCGCGAGAGGGGCTCCTTGGTCGCGATCATGCGGGGCTGCGCGCCGTACTGGCGCGCCCACTCCCACCAGTGTCGCCCCTGGCCATCCAGGACGCCGCCTCCGGTGAGCGCCACGTTCGTCGCGCCGTTGGCGTAAATCAACGGTGAATAGTTGTACGCCTCGACGCCTTCATATCGCACGCGCACGACGGGCAGGTAGTCGTCACGATTCGTGCTGAAGCGGACGATGGCGCCCTCCGCCACGTGCAGGTTGATGTTGCTCCTCAAGTGGATCGGCCCGGTCAGCCATTCACCGGCCGGGATCAGCACCGTCCCGCCTCCGGCGGCACTTGCGGCCTCGATCGTGCGCTGGATCGCCGCGGTCGCGGGCTCGCCATCCTCTC
>DATMSC010000628.1:0-2217 GCA_035565595.1 Longimicrobiales bacterium
GCACGGCCGGCACTCTTGAGGAATGCCAGCTCGGGACCGACGCCAGGGTAGTCGAGCCCGGCCGAGATCGAGTGGGTGTCGAGGATCTGCCCATTCTCGTCCTCGAGAATGTAGGACCACGAGCCGTGCAGCACGCCTTCCTCGCCGGCGACGAGCGTGGAGGCGTGCTCGCCGGTCTCGATACCGTGACCGCCGGCTTCGACGCCGATGATGTCGACGTCGGTGTCCTCGATGAAGCCGTAGAAGAGGCCCATCGCGTTGGAGCCGCCGCCGACACAGGCGGTGACCGCACTTGGCAGCGATCCGGTGATATCGAGGATCTGCTGGCGAGCCTCGTGGCCGATCACCGACTGGAAATCGCGCACCATCATCGGGTAGGGGTGCATGCCGGCGACGGTGCCGAAGATGTAGAAGGTGTCGTCGACGTTTGTCACCCAGTCGCGGATCGCCTCGTTGATCGCGTCCTTCAACGTCTGCGACCCGGAGGTGACCGAGATCACCTCGGCGCCGAGCAGGCGCATGCGGAAGACGTTGAGCGACTGGCGCTGGATATCGATCTCGCCCATGTAGACGATGCAGTCGAGACCGAGCAGCGCGCAGGCGGTGGCGGTGGCGACACCGTGCTGGCCGGCCCCGGTTTCGGCGATGATGCGCTGCTTGCCCATTCGCTTCGCCAGCAACGCCTGACCGAGGGCATTGTTGATCTTGTGGGCGCCGGTATGATTCAGGTCCTCGCGCTTCAGGTAGACGCGGACGCCGCCGGCAGCCTCCCCCAGGCGATTCGCACGGTAGAGCGGTGTCGGGCGACCCACGTAGTCACGGAGTAGCGCATCCAGCTCTTCACGGAAACCCGGGTCCTCCCTTGCCTCCGCGTACGCTTGCTCGAGCTCGTCGAGCGCCGCGATGAGCGTCTCGGGGACGTACCGACCGCCGAATCGGCCAAACCGGCCGCTGTCCGGCGGAGACTCCATCAACTGCTCCAATTGTGTTCCTCCTGCAGCCAACGATGTGGCCCGGTCACCGTGCCGTCGCACCGACCGGACGGGCGTGGACGACAGTCGCACACCCGCCCGTCGGTCCGACACCGTTCTAGGTACTCCCGCTTCGCCCCGGAGTCGGCGCGACTGCCCGGGCTTCACGGGCGGCCCGGATGAATGCCGCTATCAAGGCGTGGTCTTTGACGCCCGGCTCGGATTCCACGCCCGAGCTCACATCCACGCCCTCGGGATCGAGGATCCTGATCGCATCGGCGACTGTATCGGGAGCGAGCCCGCCCGCGACCCAGAGTGGAACCACGCCTCGCGCCAACGACCGGACCGGCGCAATGGCGTCCCAGTCGAAGCGGACACCCGCGCCCCCGGCCGCGTGCGCGGCCCACCCGTCGAGGAGGAGCGCGTCGGCTTCGGTACCGTACAGCTCGAGTCCGGAAAGGAACGCATCCCTGTCCCGCACGCGGATCGCCTTCCAGGCGGTCAGCCCCGAGGCGCGTACTTCCTTCACCGCGGCCGGCGATTCATTGCCGTGCAACTGGACGATGTCGAGCGACAATCGACGCGCCGTCTCGATCACTTCGCCGGCGGGCGAGTCGACGAACACACCGACCCGGGCGACGGCGCGGCCGCCGTCCGACACCGCTCGCAGGATCTCAGCCGCCCGCTCCGGCGTCTGGCTCCGCTTTCCGCCGGGCGCGAGGATGACCCCCACGCAGTCGGCGCCGGCAGACACGGCAGCCACCGCGTCTTCCGGACGGCAGACCCCGCAAATCTTCACTTTCACGACTGGCCCACTGCCCCGACTCGCGATGCCGTTTCGCGCACGACCCGGGAATGGCCTGCGAGCGCCGCGGCCGCCGCTCCCGGATCCGGCGACCTCATGAGCGTTTCGCCTACCAGTACGGCGTTCACACCGGCACGGCCCATCCGGGCAACGTCATCCGGGCCGCGGATACCGCTCTCGGCAACGAGCACGTGGCTCTCGTCCACCCGAGGGGCAAGGCCGAGCACGACCTCGAGATCGGTGTGGAATGTCGCCAGATCGCGATTGTTGACGCCGATCACGCCCGCACCCGCCGCGAGCGCCCGATCCAGCTCCTGCTCGTTGTGGACCTCGACCAGCGCCCCCATCCCCAGCTCGAGTGCCAGGCCGAGCAATTCCGCCAGGAGCGCGTCCTCGAGGATACGCGCGATCAGGAGCACCGCATCTGCGCCGATTGCCCGA
>DATMSC010000629.1:0-5401 GCA_035565595.1 Longimicrobiales bacterium
AAGTATTCGCCCGGGACGATCCTGCCGTATTCGAACCAGAAATCGAAGAGGTCTGCGGCCACGAGGAGCGCGCGGCCGTTCTTCCCGACGTGATCCAGGAAACGCAGGAACGCGCGTTCCGTGGCTTCCGGGATGGCGCCCAGGTGCACGTCCGATACGATGAAGTGCGGTACTTCCATGCCCACCGAAGGTACCGCAGCCGGCGACACCGGACAACGGGAACGTTACGGATCGGGCGGCGACGCGCGCCTGCGCAGCGCGTTGACGCCCGTCGCGGGCGGCCGGTAGCTTCCTGTGCCGGGACCGGTCCAGACCGCGCCGGCACGACGCGGTGGCCCGAACCTCCACGAAGGCTGCATGGGAATCCGCGGTGGCACCCTGGGCGAAATCAATGGCTCGCGAGCGACGGGATAGGGCATGAGCGACGTCACGCCCCGTACCACTTCCTCGACGGTCAGGGTCCGGTACTCGGAAACGGACCAGATGGGGTTCGTCTATCACGCGCACTATCTCGTGTGGTGCGAGATCGGGCGGACCGATTTCATGCGCGAGCTCGGAGTGGTCTACGCCGAGGTGGAGCGCCAGGGGCTCCGGCTGGTGGTCGGCGAGGCGCACGTCCGGTTCCGCGCTCCCGCCCGTTACGATGACCTCGTCCGCATCGACACCCGCATCGAGCGCGTGCAGTCTCGCGCCGTCACCTTCGCGTACGAGCTCTTCCGCATCGGAGACGACGGCGACGTCGCCGTCGCCAGCGCCTGGACCACGCTCGTCGCCATCGACGAGCGGGGCACCACCCGCGTGCTCCCGCCTGATTTACTCGCCGCGTTCCGGGGATCCCGCCAGGGCTGAGGGAGTCTGACACACCGCCACGGCCGGCCCGGGTCATGCAATCGGCTCGACACCGCGAACGAGCCGAACGTGAACCGGGCGCCAACCATGATTCGAAGCATCACCATCCTGGCCGTTGCCCTGACAGGGCTCCTCACTCTGGACACCGATGCCGCGTGGGCGCAGGCGGTGCCCTTCGGGAAGAACAAGATCCAGTACCGTCAGTTCGACTGGCAGGTCGTCTCCGGCGATCACGTGGACGTGTACTTCTATCCCGAGGCCGAGCAGCTCGCCCGGCTCACCCTGGCGTACGCGGAAGAGAGCTATGCCTATCTCGAGAGAAAGCTCGAGCACCACCCGCCGCGGCGGATCCCGCTGATCGTCTACTCTTCACACCAGCACTTCGAGCAGACGAACGTGTTCCCGGGGTTCATCCCGGAGGGGGTGCTCGGATTCACTGAGTACCTCAAGCGGCGAGTCGCGCTGCCCTTCCGGGGAGACTACGCACAGTTCCTCGCGACGCTGCGCCACGAGCTCGTCCACTTCTTCCAGCTCTCCAAAATCGAGGAGACCGCGTCGCTGCATCCCCGCAATCGCAGTCCCTCGCCTCAGGCCATTCACTGGTGGACCGAAGGACTCGCGGAGTTCTGGTCCAGTGAGCAGGACTCGATGGACGAGATGTACGTGCGCGACCTCGTCTTTTCGGGGCGGCTCCCCCAGATCCGTGACTTCAATCACCAGTACTCATTCAGCGCCTACCCGCTCGGCGGTGAGCTCCACGCGTATCTCACGCGCCGATTCGGCGACGAGTACATCGTCCGGGTCTACGAGGAGTTCTGGAAGTACGACACCTTCGAGGAACTGCTCGAGGGTGTCCTGGGCGTCAACCTGGAGCGGCTCAGCCGCGAGTGGCACTACGATCTCCAGCAGCGGTACTTCCCGCTCTACTCGGAGCGCACGCCCCTCGAGGTCGGAAGCCACCTCGTCATTCGCCGCGGCGGCGCCAACTTCAAGCCCGCCATCTATTCGCCGCCGGGTGATTCCGTCGGACAACTCGTCTTCATGTCACCGCGTACCGGGTACACGAACATCTACAGGACGCGGCTCGACGAGGGTGAAGCCGGAATGACTGTCATCCTGGAAGGCGAGCGCTCGCACGAGTTCGAGTCGCTGCACCCATGGGAATCGAGGCTGCACGTCAATCGGGACGGCGTGCTGGCGTTCGTCTCCAAACACGGCGAAGCGGACGCACTCGTGCTCTGGGACATTGAAGCCAACCGCCAGCGCGGTCGATATCAGTGGCCGGACCTGATCGGCCTGAAATCTCCGGCGTGGGACCCGACGGGCACCCGCGTCGTCTTCGAGGGGCTCAGCGCAAATGGCTTTTCGGATCTCTACGTCGTCGACCTGACAACTCATGAACGGTCAGCGCTGACCTCCGACCACTACCGTGACGAGTCACCACACTGGTCCCCGGACGGCAGCGAGATCGTCTTCGCCTCCGACCGCCACGACCATGGTGAGTTTGGATCCCGCAACCTCTTCCTCCTGAATGTCGGGGATGGGTCGATCCGGCCGCTGACCTACGGCCCATGGATCGACCAGGACCCGCGCTGGTCGCACGACGGTACGCGCATAGCGTTCGCGTCGGACCGCGATGGCGTTTTCGACCTGTACGCCGTGGACCGGAGCGGGAACGGACGGCGGCTCACGGCAATGGCCGGCGCGGCCTTCGATCCCGACTGGCTCCCCGAAGACGACGGCCTCGTCTTCGCCGGATTCAGCGAGGGCGGATATCGCATCTACATGTTCCGCTTTGCCGCCGACACCGCCGACCATCCCGCCATCGCGCTCGACATGCCTGCGGGGAACCGAAGCGGCGTCGCGAGCCCGGTCGCGAACGTAGCGACGAGCGTATCCTGGCAATGGCAGGGAGTCGATGCGCCGGTCGTCGCGTCGGCGACACCGCGCGAGTACAGCTCATGGAGCGAGCTCTCCCTCGATTTCGCCGGTGGCGACGCCGTCGTGGCGCCGGGTGCCGGGTCTGCCCAGGGAGCGCAGTTCCTCGTCACAGACATGCTCGGGGATCACGTGTTCTTCGCGGGAGTCTCGGCCGTACAGGGGCGAAACATCGGCGAGTTCGTCGACAGCTTCAGCGGTAGCCTGCTCTATCTCAACCTGTCGCGACGGCTCAACTTCGGGGCCGGGATCTTCCGCCAGAACGGCCGCTTCCGCGACGTTTCCTGGGATGTATACGAGGAGGAGAGCTACGGCGGCTACTTCCTTGCGAGCTATCCGTTCTCGAAGTTCCAGCGCATTGAGCTGCAACTCGGTTTCGAACGCAGCCACCGGGTCGATCTCGACGACGGCTTCACGGCTGGCGACGTTGGACCGAACACACGCCCCGATCCCCGGGACCTGACCCGCAGGGGCTGGCTCGCCACGAACGCGATTTCGCTCGTACGCGACAATTCGCTCTGGCTTCAATCCGGCCCTATCGATGGACACCGGTTCAACCTCACGGCAGCACTCGCGACATGCTTCGCATGCACCTCGCCGCGCCCGGAAGGCGAAACCGCCTTGCGGCGCAGTGCCACGGCCGAACACTTCATCGTGAGTGGCGACTATCGCCGGTATTTCCGCACCACGGAGCAGAGCGCTTACGCCGTGCGCCTGTACGCCTTCTTCAGTGATGGCGCGATCCCCGCACGGTCGATCCTCGGCGGCCCACACCGGCTGCGGGGGTATCCCAACTTCTCGCTCGCCGGATCGAGAGTGTGGCTCGTGAACCAGGAATGGCGGTTCCCGGCGCTCCATGCGCTCAGCCTCCAGTTCCCGTTCGGCGAGATGCGCTTCCCGGGCATACAGGGGGCAGTGTTCCTGGATGTCGGTTCCAGTTGGCTCGAGACGCAGACGCGTCCGGAAGGTACGTGGGGGAGCTACGGCGGTAGCCTGAGGTTTCCGCTCGGCATCCCGCTCGTGTTGCGGCTGGATTTCGGCCGCCGCTTCGCCATCGGCAACGAGCCACCCGTCGACTTCGGCGGCGGCGAGGACTTCGGCGACACGTTCGTGGACTTCTTCTTCGGCTACAACTACTGATCCGCCCGCGATTGCCCGCCCAACAACAGGCGGTATGACGAACCCCGGTGCCGGAGCCGGGGTATACCGCGCCATGACAGGTCGTGATACTTCGAGTAATTCCATGTCGCGCAACGACGAAGGCTCCCGCCGGCCAGCGGTCGCCGGTCGCGGGAGCCTCGCCTCGTTGGCATCGCGGGTGCCGGGCGCCCTCGCCGTTGCTGCTCTGACGACGCTCTCGGCGTGCGCGGCAAAGGGGACCGCGATCCAGTTGCCGGCAGCGCAGGCGATGGCCCGGGAGGCGGCGTCTGCATCCCTGCCAGAGTCCGCTGCGCGAGCGGTGTTCGGCTGGACGATGGTCGAACCGGACGCCAGGTTTTCCGGTGAGGGCGTCGCTCACATCGCTGCGGATGAACGGGCGAGGATCGATCTGTTCGGTCCCCGCGGGGAGGGCTATCTTTCCGCCGTGCTCGCCGGGGATGCGCTGGTGCTCCCGCCGGACGCCCGGTTGGACGTCCCGGTGCCTCCGCCTGCGCTCCTGTGGAGCACGATTGGTGTGTTCCGGCCGCCAGCTGCTGCGGAAATGACGGGAGCGAGGCAGTCCGGCGACCGTATCACGCTGGAGTACGCCGGCAACGGCGAGCGCTGGCGGTTCACGTTCGAGGACGACCGTCTGGCCAGCGCCGAGCTCGACACGGGGCGGGGGAGGCAGTCGGTGGAGCTGCGCGGCGAGAATGCGATCGGCTTGCCGGAACAGGCGGTGTACCGCGACCACGCAGCCTTCCGTGAACTCGTTCTCACGCTCGTCGATGCGGAGCCGCTGACGGCTTTGCCGCCCGAAGTCTGGACATTGCATGGGCAGTAGCACGTACTTCGCTGGAAGTCCCGCAAATACCACGGCCAGACCGCCCGACCGGGGGGCTCGCGCCGGGGCGACGACCGCCGCATCGAATGGTGCCTTCGGGTCCACGGCGGTCGCGGCTCACGCTACCCGATGGCTCGTCATGCTCGGCGCCGCGCTCGTGCTTACCGGCTGCATGTACACGTTCAACCAGGGCGGCGGCTTTCCATCCCACATTCGCACGCTCTACATCGAGTCGTTCGAAAACGAGACCGTCGAGTTCGGCGTCGGGCAGCTCATCGATCAGGAGCTGGCGTCGCAGTTGCCGCGCGCGCTCGGCGTGCAGACGGCCGGACGTGATGTCGCGGATGCCGTCATGACAGGACGGATCACGCGGTACGTGAACGAAACCCAGAGCCAGCGCGCCCAGGGCACGGGCACGTTCGAGATCGATCAGCAGCAGGTCCAGATCGCCGTGAGCGCGCGAATCGTCGACGTCGGGCGAAACGTGATCCTCTGGGAAGGGCAGGTAACGGGGCAGGCGCTGTACCGACCCGACACGCAGAGCGAAGAGGAAGCCCGCGCCGCCGCCGTCGCGCAGGTTCTCCAGCGCATCATCGACGGCGCCCAATCCCAGTGGTGATGTCCCGGCGA
>DATMSC010000630.1:0-1534 GCA_035565595.1 Longimicrobiales bacterium
TCCGCCAGCGCGCACGCCTCCGGCACCTCGCTGACCACCGCCGCGAGCGGACAGCTCATGCCCCGGATCGTGTACGAGTCGGGCGCTTCCTCCACCTCCACCAGGCCGCCCAGCTCGGTGAGCACGCCGGCCGCCGCCTCCACGCGGGCGCGCGGATCGAGCGACGTCGCACGCGACTTCTCCCCCGTGTCGCGCCCCACCTCGCGCAGCAGCCGCTCCAGCCGCTCCTTCCCGTCGCGCGTGCGCACGTAACCGAGGAGGTGGACGAGGAGAGAGGCGTAGCCCTTTGGAAAGAGAGACTCCCCATCCGGGGTCAGGTGGAACAGGTGCGCGGGTTTGCCGGCGCCGCGGCGGACGCCCTCCTGCTCGACCAGGCCGTCGCGTTCGAGCGCGGCCAGGTGCAGGCGGATGGCGTTGGCGGTGAGGTCGAGGTCGTCGGCTAGCTCGTTGACCGTGTGCGGACGGCGACGCAGGAGCGCGAGCACCCTCCCGCGCGTCGTGGAAAGCATGCGCTGTCGCCATTGCCTTGCCAAATGACCCCCTTCGCCGGTGGTCCGCGAAAACTATCAGAGAATACCGGCCGGTCGCAAGTAAATCAAGTAATTCAAGAAAACCATTGACTTACTGTGACTGGGGCCGTATGCTGCGCCCCGGGCGGTGACGTCCAGGCCGCCTTTCCTCACGGGCCCCGGGCGGGTCCCAGAACGGAGCGATCCCATCATGAGACTCACCGCACTCCTTCTCACCGCGGTGTTCGCCGCCGGGTGCGCGAACACGGAGCAGCCGGAACCGCAGTTGGACGCCGTGACGGTGCCGGCGCCGGAGACGCAGGCGCCGGCGGTCAGCGACGCCGAAATCGCCGCGATCGTGGTCGCCGCCAACGAGATCGACGCGGTCGCGGGCGAGCTCGCGGCCGAACGTGCGACGCGGGACGACGTGCGCGCGTTCGCGCGCACGATGGTCACCGACCACCGCGCGGTGAATCAGCAGGCGGCGGCGCTCATCGAGCGGCTGGGCGTGACGCCCGTGCCGAACGAGGTGAGTCGGTCGCTGGAGTCGGACGCGGCGAAGTTCCGCGAGGAGCTCTCGGCGAAGCCGAGCGCGGAGTTCGACCTCGCGTACATCGAGCACGAGGTGGCCTACCACCAGGCGGTGATCGACGCCGTCGACCAACTCCTGATCCCGAACGCGCAGAACGCGGAGCTACGCCAGACGCTCGTCAGCGTGCGTCCGGCGCTCGTCGCGCACCTGGAGCACGCGCGCCAGCTCCGGCAGACGCTGGCGGAGTAGCCATGGGATCGCGGCCGGCGACTCGGCGTCGCTGGTCGTGGAGGCAGGGCCTGGCGAGTACCTGTGCGCGCTGCATCCGACGATGTTCAGCGCGCTGATGATTCCCTGAACACCGACGCGGAGGTCATGATGCACAGGAAGGTTGCGACGTGGTCGGCGCTGGCGCTGACGGCGCTGCTGGCGTTCCGGCTCGCGGGTTGCGACGACGTCAACGGTCCGGGCAACGGCGGCGGCGACGACGACG